>NZ_JBHVUQ010000016.1:0-69447 GCF_042884105.1 Streptomyces sp. NPDC058157 | reverse complement strand
CCCCAGCCCAGGACGGCCGCGGGCAGTCCGGCGGCGCGGCGGCGGGCGGCCAGCGCGGTGAGGAACGCGCCCAGGACGGCGGTCTCCTCGGCGCAGCCCGCGCCGACCGCGCCGCCGACGCTGACGACGAACGCCAGCGGGGTGGTGTGCCCGTCCAGGGCGAGCGCGGCGTCCACGGCGGCCTCCAGCGAGGGCCCGTGCGGCCCGGCCAGGTGGACGATGGCCGCGGCCTCCTCGCCGGGCCCCGCCAGCCGCACGCCGTGCCCCTCGGCCAGCTGCCGGGCGGCCTCCTCGGCGCACGGCCCGTCGGAGGCGCCGCTCAGCCGGACCGGCTCCAGGGCGCCGGCGAGCGGCCCCGCCGGGACCGGTTCGGCCCGCACCAGGCGCCGGGCGTAGGCGACGCCGTCGCGCAGGGCCAGCTCGGGCTCCGCGCCGCCCAGCGCCCGTACCAGGGCCTTGCGGCTCGCGTCGCTGTCGTCCACGTCCACCAGCATGAGGCGGCGCGCCCCCTCCTCGGCGAGCCACGCCTGCGCCGAACGCACGAAGCCGCGCACGGCGGCGCCGGCCAGGTCGGGGACGCCCTCCCCGTCCAGCACCGCCTCGGCGCCGCTCGTCACGACGGCCAGCGCGGCGCCGGCGCACCGGGGTTCGGCGAGCCAGGCGCCGACCAGCTCGCGGACCCGGTCCACGGCGGCCCGCACGCCCACCCCCGACACCTCGGGCGCGGCCCGGTCCCGGACGACCGGCACCAGCAGCAGCTCCGGCACCCCGTCCCCGTCCCCGTCCCCGGAGGCGGCCGCGGCCCCCGCCGCCGCCAGCAGGGCCGGCAGGTCCGGGTACGCGGGTGCCCCGTCGCAGTCCGGTAGCACCGACGGGCCCCGCCCGCCGCCGTCCGGTACGCCGAGCAGGGCGCGGGTGGCGGACGCGGACGGCTCGGGGGCCTCCGCGGCCCGTTCCCACACCAGGTGCAGCGGGGTGACGGGGCGTCCGCCGAGGGCGGTGCCCTGCGCCGGGGCCGTCAGGGTCACTGTGGCGGCCGCCACCGGGCCGCCCCCGGCGTCGGCGAGTTCCAGCTCCACCACCCCGAACGCCCCGCGCACCGCCCGCACCCGCAGCGCGGACGCACCCGTCGCGTACAGGGCCGTACCGCTCCACGCGAGCGGCGCCAACCGCTGCTCCCCGTCGGCGATCACGGGGTGCAGGGCGGCTTCCAGCAGGGCCGGGTGCAAGGCGTACCCGTCCCCGCTCCCGTGCGGCTCCTCCGGCAGCACGGCCTCGGCGAAGAACTCCTCACCGCGCCGCCAGACCCGCTCCAGCAGCGGGTGTTCCCCGTCGGGTTCCACCGGATCGGCGCCCCGCGGCGGCCACACCTGCGGCCAACCCGTGCCTCCCGCCGCCCCGGGGCCCGTGCCCGCGTCCGGGGTGAAGGACGGCGCCCGGCCGGGGGCCAGGGACGCCGTCAGGTGCCGTACCCACGGCTCCTCCGCGTCCGCCGCCTCCGGCCGCGAGACCACCGTCAGCCCGCGCCGGCCCGCCTCGTCCGGGGCCCCCACCAGCAGCTGGAGCCGGACCCCGCCCCGCTCGGGCACCAGGAGCGCGGCCCCGGCCGACGCCTCGGCGACCTCCGGCAGGCCGACCGACCCGCCCACCGCGAGCGCCGCCTCCACCAGCGCCTCGACGGGCACTTCGGCGCCCGCCGGCCACGGGTGGCTGCGCGCCGAGACCGTCCCGGTGAACAGCACCGAACCGGCTTCCGGCAGGTCCAGCCGGAACGCGGCCAGCGGATGGCCCGTCGCCGTCATCCCGGACGTCCCCGCCCCCGCGCCGCCCGGGGCCTCGTGCATCCAGTACGGCTCGTGCCGGAACGCGTACGTCGGCAGCGGCACGGTCCGCGGCCGGTGCGCCGCGAACGCGGGCCGCCAGTCCGCCGGTCCGCCCTGCACGTACAGCTCCGCCACCGACGCCAGGAACCGCTCCGGGCCCCCGTCGTCGCGGCGCAGCGACTCCACGACCGCCGTCCGCCCCGACGCGCCGCCCGCGCCCGCCACCGCGTCCAGGGTCTCGGTGACCCCCAGGGTCAGCACCGGGTGCGGGCTGACCTCCACGAAGTAGCGGTGCCCGTCGGCGAGCAGCGCCCGCACCGCCCCCTCGAACCGCACCGTGCGGCGCAGGTTCTCGTACCAGTACCCGGCGTCCAGGGCGGCGCTCTCCACCACCTCGCCGGTCACCGACGAGTACAGCGGCAGCTCGGGCCGCAGCGGCCGCACCGGCGCCAGCACCTCCAGCAGCCGCTCCCGGATCGACTCCACCTGAGGGGAGTGCGAGGCGTAGTCCACCGGGATGATCCGGGCCCGCACCCCCTCGGCCTCGTACCGGGCCCGCAGTTCCTCCAGCGCGGCCGGCTCGCCCGCCACCACCGTCGCGGCCGGTCCGTTGACGGTGGCCACCGCGATCCGGCCCGCGTAGCCGGCCACGTCGAGGGCGGCCTGCTCGTGCGAGAGCGCCACCGACATCATCCCGCCGCGCCCCGACAGCTCCGTCAGCACCCGGCTGCGCCGGGCCACGACGAGGGCGCCGTCCTCCAGCGACAGGGCCCCGGCGACCACGGCCGCCGCGATCTCGCCCTGCGAATGCCCGACGACCGCCGCCGGTTCCACCCCGTACGCCCGCCACAGCGCGGCCAGCGACACCATCACCGCCCACAGCGCCGGCTGGACCACGTCCACCCGCTCCAGGCCCGGCGCGCCCGGCCGGCCGGTGAGCACGTCGAGCAGCGACCAGTCGGTGTGCGGGGCGAGGGCCGCCGCGCACTCCTCGATCCGCGCCCGGAACACCGGCTCGGCGTCCAGCAGTCCGACGGCCATCCCCACCCACTGGGCGCCCTGCCCGGGGAACACGAACGCCACCCTGCCGTACGCGCCGGTCTCCGCCGACCCCGTCACCAGTCCCGGCGCGGCCTCACCGGCCGCGAGGGCCGCCAGCGCCGCACCGAACTCCTCCGGCCCGGAGCCCAGCAGCACCGCCCGGTGCTCGAAGGCGGACCGGCCCGTCGCCAGCGAGAACCCCACGTCGGCCGGCCGGGCCTCCACAGCCGACTCCAGGTGCCCGGCCAGCCGGGCCGCCTGCGCCCGCAGCGCCGCCCCCGTCCGGCCCGAGAGCACCCACGGCACCACGCCCGGTACCGGCCCGGCGGCCGGAGCCTCCTGCGCCGAGTCGTCCGCCGAGTCCTCCGCCGGTGCCTGCTCCAGGATCACGTGCGCGTTGGTGCCGCTCATCCCGAACGAGGACACCCCCGCCCGGCGTGCCCGGCCCGTCTCCGGCCAGGGCCGCTCCTGCGTCAGCAGCTCCACCTCGCCCATCGACCAGTCGATCTGCGCCGACGGGGCGTCCACGTTCAGGGTGCGCGGCAGCGTGCCGTGCCGCATCGCCTGCACCATCTTGATGACGCCCGCCACCCCGGCCGCGGCCTGCGTGTGCCCGATGTTCGACTTCACCGAACCCAGCCACAGCGGCAGCCCCGCCGCCCGGCCCTGCCCGTACGTTGCCAGCAGCGCCTGCGCCTCGATCGGGTCGCCCAGCCGCGTCCCCGTCCCGTGCGCCTCCACCGCGTCCACGTCGGCCGGACCCAGCCCGGCGCTCTCCAGGGCCTGCCGGATGACCCGCTGCTGCGCCCGCCCGCTCGGCGCGGTCAGCCCGTTGCTGGCCCCGTCCTGGTTGACGGCGGAGCCCCGGACGACGGCCAGCACGCGGTGCCCGTTCGCGACCGCGTCCGACAGCCGCTCCACCAGCAGCATGCCGACGCCCTCGCCCCACGCGGTGCCGTCCGCGCCGTCCGCGAAGGACTTGCAGCGCCCGTCCGGGGCGAGCCCGCGCTGCCGGCTGAACTCCACGAACGCGCCCGGTGAGGACATGATCGTGACCCCGCCCGCCAGGGCCAGCGCGCACTCCCCGCGCCGCAGCGACTGCACCGCCAGGTGCAGGGCGACCAGGGACGAGGAGCAGGCGGTGTCGACCGTCACGGCCGGGCCCTCCAGGCCCAGCGTGTACGCGATCCGGCCCGAGGCCACACTGCCCGCGCTGCCCGTGCTGAGATAGCCGCCGAACCCCTCGGGGACCCGCGCGAGCCGGGTCACGTAATCGTGGTGGATGACCCCCGCGAACACCCCGACGTCCGTCTGCCGCACCGACACCGGATCGATCGACGCGTCCTCGAACGCCTCCCACGCCCCCTCCAGCAGCAGCCGCTGCTGCGAGTCCATCGCGAGCGCCTCGCGCGGGGAGACCCCGAAGAAGCCGGCGTCGAAGTCGACGGCCTCGTGCAGGAACCCGCCCTCCCGCACGTACGAGGTCCCCGGCCGGGACGGGTCCTCGTCGAACAGGGCGTCCACGTCCCAGCCCCGGTTCTCCGGGAACGGCGTCCGCCCGTGCCCGCCGCGCCGCACCAGGTCCCACAGCCCGTCGGGGGAGCCGGCACCGCCGGGGAAGCGGCAGCTCATCCCGACGATCGCGATCGGCTCGCGCTCCTTCGCCCCGGCCCGCTCCTCCGCCTCCGCGAGACGGCGTTTGGTCTCGCGCAGGTCGGCGGTGGCCCGCTTGAGGTAGTCGAGGAGCTTGGCCTCGTTGGTCTGGCTGGTGTTCGTCACGTGCGATCGCTCCAACAGGGTCGGACTTGCGGGGGTGCGGCTTGGGTGGCGGTGTCAGAGCGTCCCCAGCTCGCCGTCGAGCAGGTCGAAGATGTCCTCGGCGGTCGCCGATTCGATGTCCGCGGGTGCGGCGGCGGGCGCGGCCGCCGCCGTCCGGGCGTTCCAGGCGGCCAGCAGCTCCCGCAGCCGCGCGCCGACCGCCGCCTCGGCGGCCTCGTCCAGTGCGCCGCCCGCCGCCTCGCCGGCCTGGTCCAGCGCGGCGACCGCCGCCTCCAGCCGGTCGATGTCCGCCAGCACCGCCGCCGGCCCGGCGCTCTCCCCGGACCGCTCCCCGGTCCCCGCCGCGGCCTGCGCCGCGGCCCCGGTGAACTCCTCCAGCAGCCGCTCCGCGAGCGCCGCCGGCGTCGGGCAGTCGAACACCAGCGTCGGCGGCAGCCGCAGTCCCGTCGCCGCCGTCACCCGGTTGCGCAGCTCCAGCGCGGTCAGCGAGTCGATGCCCAGGGCCTTGAACGGCTTCGCCACGTCGACCGTGTCACCGCTCGCGTGCCCGAACACCACCGCCGTGTTCTCCCGGACGATCTCCAGCAGTTCACGCTCCCGCGCCACCGGCGACAGCCCCGCCAGCCGCTCCGCCGGCGACACCCCGCCGGGCTGCTGCCGCACCGCGGCCGCCGCCCGCCGGCCCGCCGCACGGACCAGGCCCCGCAGCAGCGGCGGCACCGGACCGGCCGACCCCGACACCGCCCGCAGGTCGAGCCGCGCCGGCACCAGCACCGCCCCGCCGTCCGCGAACGCCGCGTCGAACAGGGCCAGCCCCTCCTCGGAGCCCAGCGCCCCGGCGCCGCCCCGCCCCGACCGCGACCGCTCGCCGCCGTCCAGGTGGGCCGTCATCGCGCTGGCCTCCTCCCACATGCCCCACGCCAGGGACACCGCGGGCAGGCCCAGCGCCCGCCGGTGCAGCGCGAGCGCGTCCAGCGAGGCGTTCGCCGCCGCGTAGTTGGCCTGCCCCGGGTTGCCGAACACCCCCGCCGCCGAGGAGAACAGCACGAACGCCGACAGGTCCAGGTCCCGCGTCAGCTCGTGCAGCGCCAGCGCCGCCCCCGTCTTCGGGCGCAGCACCCGCTCCAGCCGCTCCCCGGTCAGCGACCCGAGGGTCCCGTCGTCGAGCACACCGGCCGTGTGCACGACCGCCGTCAGCGGGTGCGCCGCCGGGATCCCGGCGAGGAGCCCCGCCAGCGCCTCACGGTCCGCCACGTCACACGCCACGACCTCCGCCCGCGCGCCCAGCTCCGCCAGTTCGGCGGTCAGCTCCGCCGCCCCGGCCGCCCGCGGCCCGCTCCGGCTGCTCAGCAGCAGGTTCCGCACCCCGTACTCCCGCACGAGGTGACGGGCCAGCAGCGCGCCCAGCGTGCCCGTACCGCCCGTGACCAGCACCGTCCCGTCCGGGTCGAAGGCCGCTGGGACCGTCAGCACCACCTTGCCGGTGTGCCTGGCCTGGCTGACGTACCGGAACGCGTCCTTCGCCTGCCGGACGTCCCACGCCGTCACCGGCAGCGGCGACAGCTCCCCGCTCTCGAACAGCTCCACCAGCGCCGCGAGCATCTCACCGATCCGCTCCGGCCCGGCGTCCACCAGGTCGAACGCCCGGTACTCCACCCCCGGGTGCGCCGCGGCGACCTCCGCCGGCACCCGGATGTCGGTCTTGCCCATCTCCAGGAACCGGCCGCCGCCCGGCAGCAGCCGCAGCGACGCGTCCACGAACTCCCGGGCCAGCGAGTCCAGGACGATGTCCACGCCCCGCCCGCCGGTCGCCTCCAGGAACGCGCCCTCGAAGTCCAGGGTCCGCGAGTTCGCCACGTGCGCCCCGTCCAGGCCCGCCGCCCGCAGCGTGTCCCACTTGCCGGGGCTCGCCGTGCCGTACACCTCCAGCCCCAGGTGCCGGGCCAGCTGCACCGCCGCCATGCCGACACCGCCGGCCGCCGCGTGGATCAGCACCCGCTCCCCGCGCCGCGCCCGGGCCAGGTCCACCAGCCCGTAGTACGCCGTCATGAACACGATCGGCACGGCCGCGGCCTGGGCGAACGTCCACCCCTTCGGGATGCGGTGCACACTGCGCGCGTCGGCGACGGCCACCGGCCCGAACGCCCCGTCGAAGATGCCCATCACCCGGTCGCCCGGCTCCAGCGAGGTCACCCCCGCGCCCGTCTCCAGGACCACGCCCGCGCCCTCGCCGCCGAGCACGAACTCGCCCGGGTACAGGCCCAGCGAGAGCATCACGTCACGGAAGTTGAGGCCCGCCGCGCGCACCCCGATCCGCACCTGCCCGGCACCGAGCGGCAGGTCCGCCTCCGGGGCGGGCACCAGCGCCAGGTTCTCCAGCGTCCCCCGGCCCCGCACGTCCAGCCGCCAGGACCCCGCACCGGCCGGTGCGGCCAGCGCCTCCGAGGCCAGCGCCCGCGCCAGCCGCGGCACGAGGAACTCCCCGCCGCGCAACGCCAGCTGGGGCTCGTCACCCGCCAGGGCGGCGGGCAGCAGCTCCCAGCCGGGGTCGGTGCCGCCCGCGTGCCCGGGGAGCGGCCCGTCGGCCAGCACGATCCTGCCCGGGTTCTCGGCCTGCGCGGAACGCACCAGACCCCACACGGCGGCCGCCGCGAGATCGTGCACGGCCTCCCCGGCCCGGGCGACGACCGCGCCCGAGGTCAGCAGCAGCAGCCGGGTCCCGGCGAACCGCTCGTCCGCCTGCCACTCCCGCAGCAGTTCCAGGACCCGCCCGACCAGCTCCCGCACCTGCTCCGCCGAAGCCTCCGCGGCACCCTCCACGGGCACCACCAGCACCTGCGGGGCCACGGCCGCGGCACCCGCCTCCGCGAGGCCCGCGTAGGCGTCGAAGCCGACGCCCGCCCGGCGCAGGGCGGTGGCGGCGTAGCCGTCCGCGCCGTCGCCCAGCAGGGCCCACGTTCCGCCGGCGCCGGCGGCCGCGTCGAGGGCCGGAGCGGTCCAGTCGAGGCGGAACAGGGCGTCGCGCAGGGAGCCGTCCTCCAGCTGCTCGGCGGTGACGGCGCGCAGGGCGAGGGATTCGACGGTGGCGACGGGGGCGCCGGTCTGGTCGGCGAGGGTGAGGGTGACGGAGTCCGTTCCTGCGGGGGCGATGCGCACGCGCAGGGCGGTGGCCCCGCCGGCGTGGAGGGAGAGTCCCGTCCAGGCGAAGGGCAGGCGTGCGCCGCCGTCGCCGGTGACGAAGGTGCCCAGGCCGATGCCGTGCAGGGCGGCGTCGAGGAGGGCGGGGTGGATGCCGTAGCGGGCGGCGTCGGCGGTGGCCTCCTCGGGGAGGGCGACCTCGGCGTAGACCTCCCCGCCCAGCTTCCAGGCGGCTTTCAGCCCCTGGAAGACCGGTCCGTAGGCGAGGCCGGCCGCGGCGAGGGTCTCGTACAGGCCGTCCGTGCCGAGCGCTTCGGCCCCGGCCGGCGGCCACACGGTCAAGGCCTCCCCGGCGGCCGACCCGCCGGGGGCCACCGAACCGGAGGCGTGCCGCGTCCACGGCGTGTCCTCGGGGGCGTCCTCCGACCGCGAGAACACCGTGACCGGGCGCGAACCCGGCCCGTCGGCCGCCGCCTCCCCGACCAGCACGCGCAGCTGGACACCGCCGTCCTCGGGGAGGACGAGGGGGGCTTCGAGGGTCAGCTCGTCCAGGAAGCCGCAGCCGGCCTCGTCACCGGCCCGCACCGCGAGCTCCGCGACGGCCGCACCGGGCACCACCAGCTTCCCCATCACCCGGTGGTCGCCGAGCCAGGCCTGCGCCCGCGCCGTCAGCCGTCCGGTGAACATGACCCCGTCGGAGTCGGGCAGGGCGATCGCGGCCCCGAGCAGCGGGTGCCCGGCCGCCTTCAGCCCGACCGACTCCACGTCCTGCGGGGCCTGCGGCGCGGCGTCCTCCAGCCAGAAACGCCGCCGCTGGAAGGCGTAGGTGGGCAGGTCGACGCGGGAGGCACCGGACTCGGCGAAGAAGGTGTCCCAGTCGACCGACATCCCGCACAGGGCTTCCCAGTCCAGGTCCACGCCGTGGCGGTGCAGATCGGAGACCGCCGCGGTCAGGCTCTGCACCTCGTCGCGGCCCCGGCGGAGGGTGGGGACGAGAGCGGTGCTCTCGTCGGTGAGGCAGGGGCGGGCCATGGCCGTCAGGACGGCGTCGGGTCCCAGCTCCAGGAGGGTGGTGGCGCCTTCGGCTTCCAGGGCGCGGATCGCGTCGTGGAAGCGGACGGCTTCACGGACGTGGCTGACCCAGTAGTCGGGCTGCGCGATCTCGTCGGTGACGAGGCCGCCGGTGAGGGCGGAGACGAACGGGACGGTCGGCCGGCGGAACTCCAGGCCGGAGATGGCCGCGCGGAACTCCTCCAGCATGGGGTCCATGAGCGGGGAGTGGAAGGCGTGGCTGACGCGCAGGGCCTTCGCCTTCACGTCCTGCGCGGCGAGCAGCGCCACGACGCCCTCGACCGCCTCCCGGGCGCCGGAGAGGACGACGGCCTCGGGCCCGTTGACGGCGGCGATGGCCGCGCCGGGCACGAGCAGCGGGGCGACCCGCTCCTCGCCCGCCCGGACGGAGACCATCACCCCGCCGTCGGGCAGCGCCTCCATGAGCCGTCCGCGGGCGCTGACGAGGACGGCCGCGTCCGCGAGCGACAGCACCCCGGCGACGTGCGCGGCGGCGATCTCACCCACCGAGTGCCCGCCGACGAAGCCCGGGACGACACCCCAGGACTCCACCAGCCGGTACAGCGCGACTTCGACGGCGAAGAGTGCGGGCTGCGTGGTCCCGGTGCGGTCCAGGGCGTCCGCGTCCTCGCCGAAGACGAGCTCCTTGAGCCCGCCGCCCAGCTCCGCGCACATCGCGTCGAAGGCGGCGGCGAAGACCGGGAAGGCCTCATAGAGCTCGCGGCCCATGCCGGGGCGCTGGCTGCCCTGCCCGGTGAACAGCACCGCCGGCCCCCGGCCCGGACCGCTCGCGGCGGCCGGAGCCGCCGTGCCGGCGCCGTCGCGGGCGAGGGTGCGCAGACCGGCGAGGAACTCCTCGCGGTCCCGGCCCACGACCACCGCGCGGTGCTCCATCTCGGACCGGCCCATCAGGGAGTACGCCACGTCCGCGACGGCCAGCCCGGGCCGCGCCCCGACGTGCGCCAGGAGGCGTTCGGCCTGTGCCCGCAGGGCTTCGGCCGAACGGCCCGAGAGCATCCACGGCACCAACGCGCCGTCCGCGAGCGGCCGGGCGGTCGTGGTGGCCGGCTCCGGCTCGGGAGCCTGCTCCAGGATGACGTGGGCGTTCGTCCCGCTGATGCCGAACGAGGAGATCCCCGCGCGGCGCGCGCGGCCGGTCTCGGGCCAGGGCCGGTCCTCGGTGAGGAGTTCGACCGCGCCCGCCGACCAGTCGATGTGGCTGGACGGGGCGTCCACGTGCAGGGTGCGGGGGAGGGAGCCGTGGCGCATGGCCTGCACCATCTTGATGATGCTCGCGACACCGGCGGCGGCCTGGGTGTGCCCGATGTTGGACTTGACGGAGCCCAGCCACAGCGGTGCGGCGTCCGCCGCCCGGTCCTGGCCGTAGGTGGCGAGGAGGGCCTGGGCTTCGATGGGGTCGCCGAGCTTCGTCCCCGTGCCGTGGGCCTCCACCGCGTCGACGTCGGCGGTGGTCAGGCCCGCGGCGTCGAGGGCCTGGCGGATGACGCGCTGCTGGGAGGGCCCGTTGGGGGCGGTCAGCCCGTTGCTGGCGCCGTCCTGGTTCACCGCGCTGCCGCGGACGACGGCCAGTACCGGATGCCCGTTCGCGACCGCGTCCGAGAGGCGTTCCACGAGGAGCATGCCGACGCCTTCGCCCCAGCCGGTGCCGTCCGCGCCCTCGGCGAAGGACTTGCAGCGGCCGTCCGCGGCGAGGCCCCGCTGCCGGCTGAACTCCACGAAGGTGCCCGCCGAGGACATCACCGTCACCCCGCCCGCCAGGGCCATCGTGCACTCCCCGCGCCGCAGCGCCTGCGCCGCCAGGTGCAGGGCGACCAGGGAGGAGGAGCAGGCGGTGTCGACCGTCACCGCCGGGCCCTCCAGCCCGAACAGGTACGAGACGCGTCCGGAGGCGACGCTGCCGCTGCTGGCGGTGCCGCGGAAGCCCTCGAGTTCCTGCGGGATCGAGGAGAGCCGCGTCAGGTAGTCGCGGTACATCAGCCCGGCGAAGACACCGGTACGGGACCCCTTCATCGCCTTGGGGTCGATCCCGGCCCGCTCGAAGGCCTCCCAGGTGGCCTGGAGCAGCAGCCGCTGCTGCGGGTCCATCGCGAGGGCCTCGCGCGGGGAGATCCCGAAGAACTCCGCGTCGAACTCGGCCACGTCGTGCAGGAAGCCGCCCTCACGCGTGTACGAGGTGCCCCGGTGCTCGGGGTCGGGGTGGTAGATGGCCTCCAGGTCCCAGCCGCGGTTCTCCGGGAAGCCGGAGATGCCGTCCGTACCCGAGGCGACCAGCCGCCACAGGTCCTCGGGGGTCTCCACGCCGCCCGGGTAGCGGCAGCTCATGCCGATGATCGCGATCGGCTCGTCGTCGCCGGCCGCCACCGGGGCGGCGGAGCGGGCGTCGGTGTCCTCGCCGACCAGCTCGGTCCGCAGGAACTCGGCGAGGGCCGCCGGGTTGGGGTGGTCGAAGACGACCGTCGAGGAGAGCCGGACACCCGTCTCGGTCATCAGCAGGTTGCGGAACTCGACCGCCGTGAGGGAGTCGAAGCCCAGCTCGCGGAAGGCCCGCTCGGCGTCCACGGCCCCGCCGCCGCCGTGCCCGAGGACCGCGGCGGCCCGGGTGCACACGAGGTCCAGCAGGAGCCCCCGCTGTTCGGTGCGGCCCAGGGCCGCCAGCCGGTCCGCGAGCGAGGAGCCGGTACCGGCCGCCGCGGCGGCGGTACCGCGGCGGCGGGTGGCGCCGACGAGGGTGCGCAGGAGGGCGGGGACCTGGTCGCGGGTGCGCAGGGTGCGCAGGTCGAGGGGGACGGGGACGAGGAGGGGCTGGTCGGTGCCGAGGGCGGCGTCGAAGAGGGCCAGGCCCTGGTCGACGGCCAGGGGGCGGACGCCGGAGCGGCCGATGCGTTCGACGTCCTCGTCGGTGAGGGTGTCGCCCATACCGCCGACCCCGGCCCACAGGCCCCAGGCCAGCGAAAGTCCCGGCAGTCCGGCCGCCCGGCGCTCGGCCATGAGGGCGTCGAGGTAGCTGTTCGCGGCCGCGTAGCCGGCCTGCCCCGCACCGCCGAAGACACCGGCGACGGAGGAGAAGACCACGAAGGCGGAGAGCCCGGCGTCCCGGGTCAGCTCGTGCAGGTGGTGGGCCGCGTCCGCCTTGGGCCGCAGGACGGCGGTCACGCGCTCGGGGGTCAGCGCCCCGATCACCCCGTCGTCCAGTACCCCGGCGGAGTGCAGGACGGCGGTCAGGGGCCGGTCGAGGGAGTCCAGGAGCGTGGACAGCGCCTCGCGGTCGGCGGCGTCGCAGCCGGCGATCCGGACCCGGGCGCCCAACTCCGCCAGTTCCGAAGCGAGTTCGGTGGCGCCGGGGGCATCCTGGCCGCGTCGGCTGGTGAGCAGCAGGTCGCGCACGCCGTGCTCGGTGACCAGGTGGCGGGCGAACAGGGCGCCCAGTCCGCCCGTGCCGCCGGTGATCAGCACGGTGCCGTCCCCGAACGCGGCTTCCCCGGCCGGGGCGGTGGAGGCCCGGGCCAGGCGCGGTACGAGGACCCGGCCGTCCCGCAGGGCGAGCTGCTCCTCACCGGCCGCCAGCGCGGCGGAGATCCG
The DNA here is from genome assembly GCF_042884105.1 of Streptomyces sp. NPDC058157. Classification (NCBI taxonomy): domain Bacteria; kingdom Bacillati; phylum Actinomycetota; class Actinomycetes; order Kitasatosporales; family Streptomycetaceae; genus Streptomyces; species Streptomyces sp. NPDC058157. The sequence continues at coordinate 56,995 of NZ_JBHVUQ010000016.1, read as the reverse complement.
CTCCCAGGCGGCCTCGACGTCGGCGGCCTCGACCAGGGCGAACCGGCCGGGGTTCTCGGCCTGCGCGGACCGCACCAGCCCCCACACCGCAGCCGTGGCCGGGTCCTGCCGCTCGGCGGTGAACACCAGGCGGGACCCGGCGAACCGCTCCTCGGCCAGCCAGGACCGCACCAGCCTCAGGGCCTCGGCGACGGCGGAGTGCACCTCGCCGGCCGGGGTAGGCGTGACCACGTACGGGGGGACGCCGTCCCCCTCCTCGTCCAGCCAGGCCCAGTCACCGCGGCTGCTCTCCCCGAGCACGGGCTCGACCCACTCCACCCGGAACAGGGCGTCGCGCAGGGAGCCGTCCTCCAGCTGCTCGGCGGTGACGGCGCGCAGGGCGAGGGACTCGACGGCGGCGACGGGGGCGCCCGTCTGGTCGGCGAGGGTCAGCGTGACGGAGTCCGTCCCGGCGGGGGCGATGCGCACGCGCAGGGCGGTGGCCCCGGCAGCGTGCAGGGACACCCCGGTCCAGGCGAAGGGCAGGCGTGCTCCGCCGTCGCCGGTGACGAAGGATCCCAGCCCGATGCCGTGCAGGGCGGCGTCCAGCAGGGCCGGGTGCAGGCCGTAACGGCCCGCGTCGGCGGTGGCCTCCTCGGGCAGGGCGACCTCGGCGTAGACCTCCCCGCCCAGCTTCCAGGCGGCTTTCAGCCCCTGGAAGACCGGTCCGTAGGCGAGTCCGGCCGTGCCGAGGGCCTCGTACAGGCCGTCCGTGCCGAGCGCTTCGGCCCCGGCCGGCGGCCAGACCGCCAGGCCCTCCCCCGCGGCCGACCCGCCGGGGGAGAGCGTGCCTTCGGCGTGCCGGGTCCACGGTTCGGCGGTGTCGGCGTCCTCCGGACGGGAGAACAGGCTCAACGCGCGCCGCCCCTGCCCGTCCGGCTCGGAGACCGACAGCCGCAGCTGGACCCCGCCGTCCTCGGGCAGCACCAGGGGCGCGGCCAGGGTCAGTTCGTCGAGGCTGCCGCAGCCGGCCTCGTCACCGGCCCGTACGGCCAGTTCCACGAGGGCCGCGCCGGGCACGACCGCCCGGTCCAGCACCCGGTGGTCCGCCAGCCAGCCGTGCGAGCGCAGCGACAGCCGGGCGGTGAACAGGAAGCCCCCGGAGTCGGCCAGGGAGATCGCGGTACCGAGTAGCGGGTGCCCGGCCAGGCTGAGCCCCAGCTCCGCGGCGGCCGCACCGGCCCCCAGCGCGCCCGGGGTGCCGGCGGACTTCAGCCAGTACCGCTCGCGCTGGAAGGCGTACGTCGGCAGGCCCGTCACCGCCGGGCGGGTGTCGGCGTGGAAGCGTTCCCAGTCCACCCGTACGCCCCGCACGTGCAGCTGGGCGACGGCGTGCACCAGCGACCACACCTCGGGCCGGTCCCGGCGCAGCGACGGGACCAGCGCGGCCCCGGACTCGGCGGTCAGGCAGGCGCGGGCCATCAGGCTCTGCATGGCGAGCGGCCCGACCTCCAGGTACGTGGTCACCCCCTCGGACTCCAGGGTGCGGACGGCGTCGACGAAGCGCACGGCCTCGCGGACGTGCCGCACCCAGTACTCGGGGTCGCACATCCGGTCGGCGTCCATCAGCTCGCCGGTCAGCGCGTCGACCATCGGGACGCGCGGCGCCCGGAAGGTGAGCGAGCGGGCGACCTCCCGGAAGGCGTCGAGCATCGGGTCCATGTGCGGGGAGTGGAAGGCGTGCCCGACGGTCAGCCGCTTGATCCGGTACCCCTCGGCCTTCCAGCGGTCGCCGAGCCCGGCGATCAGGTCCTCGTCACCGGAGACCACGAACGCCTCCGGCCCGTTGACCAGCGCGACGCAGACGCGGCCGCCGAGCTCGTCCAGGGCCTCCCGCACGACCTGCTCGGGGGCCTCGACGGCGACCATGCCGCCGCCCGCGGGCAGCTCGTTCATCAGGCGGCTGCGCGCGGTCACCAGGGTCGCGGCGTCGGCGAGGGAGAGCACGCCGGTGACGTGGACGGCCGCCGAGTCGCCGATCGAGCCGCCCGAGACCAGGTCGGGGCGGATCCCCCAGTGCTCCAGCAGCCGGTACAGGGCGACTTCGAGGGCGAAGATGGCCGGCGAGGAGTACAGGGTGCGGTCGATGAGCGCGGCCTCGGGGGTGCCTTCGGCGGCGAAGACGATCTCGCGGATCGGCCGGTCCAGGTGCCGGTCGAGTTCGGCGCAGACCTCGTCGAAGGCGGCGGCGAACACCGGGAACGCCTCGTAGAGCTCGCGGCCCATGCCGGGACGCTGGCTGCCCTGGAAGGTGAACAGGAAGGCCGTACGGCCCTTCTCGGCCGTGCCCCGCACCAGCCCGGGCGCGGCTCCGGCGCCCCCGGCCAGCGCGTCGAGGGCGCCGAGCAGCTCCGCGCGGTCGTCGGCGACGACGGCGGCCCGGTGCTCCCAGGTGGAGCGGGAGGCGGCCAGCGAGTACGCGAGGTCGACGGGGGCGGCCTCCGCCGCCTCCGGGGACTCCCGCAGGAACGCGGCCAGCCGCCCGGCCTGGGCCCGCAGGGCCTCGGGGGTGCGGCCGGAGACGAGGAACGGGAGGGTGGCGGGCGGGACGACGGGAGCGGCGGCGGCCTGCGGGTGCGGCTCGCCGCCCTCGGGCTCCGCGTCGGCGGGGGCGGCTTCGGGAGCGGCTGCGGGGGCCTGCTCCAGGATGATGTGCGCGTTGGTGCCGCTGATGCCGAACGAGGAGACGCCCGCGCGGCGCGGCCGCCCGGTCTCGGGCCAGGCCCGGTCCTCGGTCAGCAGCTCCACCGCGCCCGCCGACCAGTCGATGTGGCTGGACGGGGCGTCCACGTGCAGGGTGCGCGGGAGCGAGCCGTGGCGCATGGCCTGCACCATCTTGATGACGCCCGCGACACCGGCGGCGGCCTGGGTGTGCCCGATGTTGGACTTCACCGAGCCCAGCCACAGCGGTGCGGCGTCCGCCGCCCGGTCCTGGCCGTAGGTGGCGAGGAGGGCCTGGGCTTCGATGGGGTCGCCGAGCTTCGTCCCGGTGCCGTGGGCTTCGACGGCGTCGACGTCGGCGGTGGTCAGGCCCGCGCTGTCGAGGGCCTGGCGGATGACGCGCTGCTGGGAGGGCCCGTTGGGGGCGGTCAGCCCGTTGCTCGCGCCGTCCTGGTTGACGGCGGAGCCGCGGACGACGGCCAGCACGCGGTGCCCGTTCGCCACCGCGTCCGAGAGGCGTTCCACGAGGAGCATGCCGACGCCTTCGCCCCAGCCGGTGCCGTCCGCGCCCTCGGCGAAGGACTTGCAGCGGCCGTCCGCGGACAGGCCCCGCTGCCGGCTGAACTCCACGAAGGTCGCGGGCGTCGCCATGACGGTGACCCCGCCCGCGAGGGCCATCGTGCACTCCCCGCGCCGCAGCGCCTGCGCCGCCAGGTGCAGGGCGACGAGGGAGGAGGAGCAGGCGGTGTCGACCGTCACCGCCGGGCCCTCCAGGCCCAGGGTGTACGAGACGCGGCCGGAGGCGATGCTGCCCGCGCTGCCGTTGCCGAGGTAGCCCTCCAGCTCCTCGGGCACCTCCGCCACGCTCGTCCCGTAGTCGTGGTACATCAGCCCGGCGAAGACGCCGACCCGCTGCCCCTTCACCGACAGCGGGTCGATGCCCGCCCGTTCGAACGCCTCCCACGAGGTCTCCAGCAGCAGCCGGTGCTGCGGGTCCATCGCTTGCGCCTCACGCGGGGACACCCCGAAGAACCCCGCGTCGAACTCCGCGGCGCCGTCGAGGAAACCGCCCTCCCGGGTGTACGAGGTCCCCCGCCGCTCCGGGTCCTCGTCGTACAGCGCCTCCACGTCCCAGCCCCGGTCGGAGGGGAAGGCGCTGATGCCGTCCCGGCCGCCCGACACCAGCTCCCACAGGTCCTCCGGCGTCCGCACCCCGCCGGGGTAGCGGCAGCTCATCCCGACGATGGCGATCGGCTCGGTGGCCTCCGCCTCCACCTCGCGAAGCCGTCGAGTCGTCTGACGCAGGTCGGCGGTGACCCGCTTCAGGTAGTCAACGAGCTTCGTTTCGTCCGACATCGGTGTATCGCCTTTCGGGGAATCTCTGTGCTTCGGAGCTTCGGATCGGTGCGGGAGGAACGGGGGCGGGACGCGGGGAGGGGGAAGGGGCGGCGGGGACGGTCGTGGCTACAGGGATCCGAATTCCTTGTCGATCAGGTCGAAGAGTTCGTCGGTGGTGGCCGATTCGATCTCACGCTCCTCGGACGCGGCACGAGCGGCGCTCGTGGCGTCCACGGGCTGGGACACCGCCGCGCCGGAGGCGCCGAGCCGCTCCAGGAGGGCGCGCAGCCGGGCCTCCGCCTTCCCGCGCAGCACGTCGTCCTGCGCGAGGGAGGCCAGGACGGGCTCCAGGGAGTCCAGCCGTTCGGCGAGCGCGTGCTCCGCGTACGCGTCGACCAGCTCGGCCCGCAGGTACCCGGCGAGCGCGGCCGGCGTCGGGTAGTCGAACACCACCGTCGCGGGCAGGGCCAGACCCGTCACCGGGCCCAGCCCGTTGCGCAGTTCGAGCGCGGTGAGGGAGTCGAAGCCCAGCTCGCGGAACTGCCGTTCGCCGTCCACCGCCGAGGCCCGCGCGTGCCCGAGGACCAGCGCCACCTGAGCGCACACGAGGTCCAGCAGCACGGTGTCCCGCTCCTCGGCGGGCAGCGCCAGCAGCCGCTCGCGCAGCGACGGCCCGGCGGTGGCCGTGGCCCCGGCGGGCTCCGCCGCGCGGGCGACGGCCCGGCGGGCCGGTCCGGCGGTCAGGGTGCGCAGGAGGGCGGGGACCTGGTCGCGGGTGCGCAGGGTGCGCAGGTCGAGGGGGACGGGGACGAGGAGGGGCTCGTCGGTGCCGAGGGCGGCGTCGAAGAGGGCGAGTCCCTGGTCGACGGTGAGCACCTGGACGCCGGAGCGGCCGATGCGTTCGACGTCCTCGTCGGTGAGGGTGTCGCCCATGCCGCCGACCCCGGCCCACAGGCCCCAGGCGAGGGACAGGCCGGGCAGTCCGGCCGCCCGGCGCTCGGCCATGAGGGCGTCGAGGTGGCTGTTCGCGGCCGCGTAGGCGCCCTGGCCGGCACTGCCGAAGACACCGGCGACGGAGGAGAAGACCACGAACGCCGACAGGTCGGCGCCCGCGTCCCGGGTCAGCTCGTGCAGGTTGACCACCGCGTCCGCCTTGGGCCGCATGACCGCGGCCACCCGCTCGGGGGTCAGCGCCCCGATCACCCCGTCGTCCAGCACCCCGGCGGAGTGCAGGACACCGGTCAGGGGCCGGTCGAGGGAGCCCAGGAGCGCGGACAGCGCCTCGCGGTCGGCGGCGTCGCAGCCGGCGATCCGGACCCGCGCCCCCAACTGTTCGAGGTCTGCGGCGAGTTCGGTGGCGCCGGGGGCATCCTGGCCGCGTCGGCTGGTCAGCAGCAGGTCGCGTACCCCGTGTTCGGTGACCAGGTGGCGGGCGAACAGGGCGCCCAGCCCGCCCGTTCCACCGGTGACCAGGACCGTGCCGTCCCCGAACGCGGGCCCCGAGGCCGGGGTGGCCGCGGCCCGTGCCAGCCGCGGTACGAGGACCAGGCCGTCCCGGAGGGCGAACTGCGCCTCGTCCGTGCCGAGGGCCCGCGGCAGCAGGTTCCAGCCCGAGTCCACGTCCGCCGCCTCCACGAGCACGAACCGGCCCGGGTTCTCGGCCTGCGCCGAACGCACCAGACCCCACACCGCCGCCGTGTCCGGGGTCCGCCGCGTGGCGGTGAACACCAGCCGGGACGCGGCGTACCGGGCGTCGGCCGACCAGAGCTGGAGCACCTCCAGCGCCCCGGCCACCGTCCCCGGCACGGGCAGCACCACCACGTCGGGCACCGACCGGCCCGCGTCCACCGCCGCCCGCAGCCCGGCCAGGTCCGGGTACGCGGCGAACGCGACGCCCGCACCCTCCAGACCCCGCCCGGCGGGCGACCCCTCGGCGTCGACCACCGCCCAGTCGAGGACCGACTCGACGGCCTCGGCGCAGGAGGACTCCGCCCACTCCAGGCGGAACAGCGCGTCCCGCAGCGCGGCGTCCCCGAACTGCTCCGCCGACACGGCGCGCAGCGCGAGCGCCTCGACGGCCGCGACGGGCGCCCCGGCCGGGTCGGTGAGCGTCAGCGTCACGGAGTCCGGGCCGGCGGGGGCGATCCGCACCCGCAGGGCGCAGGCCCCGGCCGCGTACAGGGACACCCCGGTCCAGACGAAGGGCAGCCGCGCCCCGTTCCCGTCGGAGAGGAACGCGCCCAGGCCGATGCCGTGCAGGGCGGCGTCGAGGAGGGCGGGGTGGATGCCGTAGCGGGCGGCGTCGGTGGCGGCCTCCGCGGGGAGGGCGACCTCGGCGTAGACCTCCCCGCCCAGCGTCCAGGCGGCGTCGAGCCCCTGGAACACCGGCCCGTAGTCGAGGCCCACCTCGGACATGGCGGTGTACAGCCCCTCCACGTCCAGGGGTTCGGCCCCGGCCGGCGGCCACTCGGCCGGGCCGCCCTCGGGGGAGCGGGCGGCGAAGGACAGGGTCCCGTCGGCGTGCCGCGTCCAGGGCTCCCCGGCGGGGGCGTCCTCGGCCCGCGAGTAGACCCGTACGGACCGCCGCTCCTGCGCGTCGGGCCCGCCGACCACCACCCTGACCTGGACCCCGCCGTCCTCGGGCAGCACCAGGGGGGCCTCCAGGGTCAGTTCGTCCAGCGCGTTGCAGCCGGCCTCGTCGCCGGCCCGCACGGCCAGCTCGACCAGCGCGGCGCCCGGTACGACGGCCTGCCCCATGACCCGGTGGTCGTCCAGCCAGCGGTGGGTGCGCAGGGACAGCCGGGCGGTGAGCAGGAACTCCTCGGACTCGGGCAGTGTGACCGCGGCCCCGAGCAGCGGGTGGTCCGCCGCGTCGAGCCCGGCCTGCCCGGCGTCGGCGGAGGCCTCGGCCGTGTCGTGGATCCAGAAGGTCTCGTGCTGGAAGGCGTAGCCGGGGAGGCCGACACGGGTGACGTCCGCCCCGGTGAAGAAGGCGGCGCGGTCGGCGGTGCCGCCGCCGGTGAGGAGGTGGGCGAGGGCGGTGACGGCGGACTCGGCCTCGTCGCGGCCCCGGCGGAGGGTGGGGACGAGAGCGGTGCTCTCGTGGGTGAGGCAGGGGCGGGCCATGGCGGTCAGGACGGCGTCGGGTCCCAGCTCCAGGAGGGTGGTGGCGCCTTCGGCTTCCAGGGTGCGGATCGCGTCGTGGAAGCGGACGGCTTCACGGACGTGGCTGACCCAGTAGTCGGGGTGGGCGATCTCGTCGGTGACGAGGCCGCCGGTGAGGGCGGAGACGAACGGGATGGCCGGCTGGTGGAAGTCCAGGCCGGTGATGGCCGCGCGGAACTCCTCCAGCATCGGGTCCATCAGCGGGGAGTGGAAAGCGTGGCTGACCCGCAGGGCCTTCGCCTTCACGTCCTGCGCCGCGAGCAGTGCGACCACGCCCTCGACGGCCTCGCGGGCGCCCGAGAGGACGACGGTGTCCGGCCCGTTGACGGCGGCGATGGCCGCGCCGGGGACCAGCAGCGGGACGACCTGTTCCTCGCCCGCCTGGACGGAGACCATGATCCCGCCCTCGGGGAGGGCTTCCATGAGGCGTCCGCGTGCGTTGACGAGTACGGCTGCGTCCGCGAGCGACAGCACCCCGGCCACGTGCGCGGCGGCGATTTCGCCGACCGAGTGGCCGCCGACGAACTTCGGGGTGACGCCCCAGGACTCCACCAGCCGGTACAGCGCGACCTCGACGGCGAAGAGTGCGGGCTGGGTGGTTCCGGTGCGGTCCAGGGCGTCGGCGTCCTCGCCGAAGACGAGCTCCTTGAGCCCGCCGCCCAGTTCCGCGCATACGGCGTCGAAGGCGGCGGCGAACACCGGGAAGGCCTCGTAGAGCTCGCGGCCCATGCCGGTCCGCTGGCTGCCCTGGCCGGTGAACAGCACCGCGAGCCGTCCGCGTCCCGTCGTCGCCTGGCCGGTGACGACGGCCGGGTCCGGCTCGCCCGCGGCCAGCGCCGTCAGGCCCCGGACCAGCGTCTCGCGGTCCCGGCCCACGACCACCGCCCGGTGCTCCAGCTCGGACCGCCCCGTCAGGGAATACGCCACGTCGGCGACGTCGAGTTCGGGCCGCCGCTCCAGGTGGTCGGCCAGCCGGGCCGCCTGGGCGCGCAGGGCCTCCGGCGAACGGGCGGACAGCGCCGCCGGTACCGGTCCGCAGACCGGTCCGCCGCGACGCCTGGGGGCCGGTTCGGGGGCGGCCTCCAGGATGACGTGGGCGTTGGTGCCGCTGATGCCGAACGAGGAGACGCCCGCGCGGCGCGGCCGCCCGGTCTCGGGCCAGGGCCGGGTCTCGGTGACCAGTTCGACGGCTCCGGCCGACCAGTCGATGTGGCTGGACGGGGCGTCCACGTGCAGGGTGGGCGGCAGTACGCCGTGGCGCATCGCCTGCACCATCTTGATGACCCCCGCCGCACCGGCGGCGGCCTGGGTGTGCCCGATGTTGGACTTGACGGAGCCCAGCCACAGGGGCTCGTCGGTGTCCCGGTCCTGGCCGTAGGTGGCGAGGAGGGCCTGGGCTTCGATGGGGTCGCCGAGCTTGGTCCCCGTGCCGTGCGCCTCCACCGCGTCGACGTCGGCGGTGGTCAGGCCCGCGCTGTCGAGGGCTTGGCGGATGACGCGTTGCTGGGAGGGGCCGTTGGGGGCGGTGAGGCCGTTGCTGGCGCCGTCCTGGTTGACCGCGGAGCCGCGGACGACGGCCAGTACCGGATGCCCGTTCGCGACCGCGTCCGAGAGGCGTTCCACGAGGAGCATGCCGACGCCTTCGCCCCAGCCGGTGCCGTCCGCGCCCTCGGCGAAGGACTTGCAGCGGCCGTCCGCGGCGAGCCCGCGCTGCCGGCTGAAGTCCACGAAGGTCTCCGGGGTCGACATGACGGCCACGCCGCCCGCGAGGGCCATCGTGCACTCCCCGCGCCGTAGCGCCTGCACGGCCAGATGCAGGGCGACGAGGGAGGAGGAGCAGGCGGTGTCGACCGTCACCGCTGGGCCCTCCAGGCCCAGGGTGTACGAGACGCGGCCCGAGGCCACACTGCCCGCCCCCGCCGTGCCGCGGAAGCCCTCCAGGCCGTCCGGGATCGCCGAGAGCCGGGCGAGGTAGTCGTGGTACATCAGGCCGGTGAAGACGCCGGTCCGTGTGCCCCGGACGCGCTCCGGGTCGATCCCCGCGTCCTCGAAGGCCTCCCACGCCGTCTCCAGCAGCAGCCGCTGCTGCGGGTCCATCGCGAGGGCCTCGCGCGGGGAGACGCCGAAGAAGCCCGCGTCGAACTCCGCCGCGCCGTGCAGGAAGCCGCCCTGGTCGGCGTACGAGGTCCCCGGGTGGTCCGGGTCCGGGTCGAAGAGGTGGTCGAGGTCCCAGCCGCGGTTGTCGGGGAAGCCGGTGATGCCGTCCCGGCCCTCGGCGACCAGCCGCCACAGGTCCTCGGGGGTCTCGACGCCGCCCGGGTAGCGGCAGCTCATGCCGATGACGGCGATCGGCTCGTCGTCCGCAACCCCGGCCGCGGGCGCCTGCGCGTCCGGTACGCCGGAGTCCTCGCCGACCAGCTCGGTCCGCAGGAACTCGGCGAGGGCGGCCGGGTTGGGGTGGTCGAAGACCAGGGTGGCCGAGAGCCGGATCCCGGTCTGCGCGATCAGCGCGTTGCGGAACTCGACGGCGGTGAGGGAGTCGAAACCCAGCTCGCGGAAGGCCCGCTCGGGCTCCACGACGGCCGGGTCGTCGTGCCCCAGCACTGCCGCGGCCTGCGCACTGACCAGGTCGAACAGGAGGGACCGCTGCTCGGCGACCGCGAGGCCGGCCAGCCGGTCCGACCAGGCCGACCCGCCCGGTGCGGCGGAACCGGCGGAACCGGCGGCGGCCGCGGCGGTCCGGCGGCGCGGGGCGGGCACCAGGGCGCGCAGCAGGGCCGGGACACGGCTCTGGCGGCGCAGGGTGCGCAGGTCGAGGGGGACGGGGACGAGGAGGGGCTCGTCGGTGCCGAGGGCGGCGTCGAAGAGGGCGAGTCCCTGGTCGACGGCCAGGGGGCGGACGCCGGAGCGGCCGATGCGTTCGATGTCCTCGTCGGTGAGGGTGTCGCCCATGCCGCCGACACCCGCCCACAGGCCCCAGGCCAGCGAAAGTCCCGGCAGCCCGGCCGCCCGGCGCTCGGCCATGAGGGCGTCGAGGTAGCTGTTCGCGGCCGCGTAGCCAGCCTGCCCCGCACCGCCGAAGACACCGGCGGCCGAGGAGAAGACCACGAACGCGGAGAGGTCCGCGCCCGCGTCCAGGGTCAGCTCGTGCAGGTGGTGGGCCGCGTCCGCCTTGGGCCGCAGCACGTCGGACACGCGCTCGGCGGTCAGGGAGGAGACCACGCCGTCGTCGATGATCCCGGCGCAGTGGAGGACGGCGGTCAGGGGCCGGTCGAGGGAGTCCAGGAGCGCGGACAGCGCCTCGCGGTCGGCGGCGTCGCAGCCGGCGATCCGGACCCGGGCGCCCAACGCCGTCAGCTCCGAGGCGAGTTCGGTGGCGCCGGGGGCATCCTGGCCGCGTCGGCTGGTGAGCAGCAGGTCGCGCACGCCGTGCTCGGTGACCAGGTGGCGGGCGAACAGGGCACCCAGCCCGCCCGTGCCGCCGGTGATCAGCACGGTGCCGTCCCCGAACGCGGCTTCCCCGGCCGGGGTGGCGGCGGCCCGGGTGAGGCGGGGCACGAGGACCCGGCCGTCCCGGAGGGTGAGCTGCTCCTCACCGGCCGCCAGCGCGGCGGAGATCCGCTCCCAGGAGGCCTCGACGTCGGCGGCCTCGACCAGGGCGAACCGGCCGGGGTTCTCCGTCTGCGCGGAGCGCACCAGCCCCCACACGGCCGCCGTCGCCACGTCCTGCCGCTCGGCGGTGAACACCAGCCGGGAGGCGGCGTACCGCTCCTCGGCCAGCCAGGACCGCACCAGCCTCAGGGCCTCGGCGACGGCGGAGTGCACCTCGCCGCCCGGAGTGGGCGTGACCACGTACGCGGGGACGGTCTCCCCCTCCTCGCCCAGCCGCGCCCACGCCCCCGGCTCCCCGCCGCCGACGGTCGCCTCGGCCCACTCCACCCGGAACAGGGCGTCGCGCAGGGAGCCGTCTTCGAGCTGTTCGGCGGTGACGGCGCGCAGGGCGAGGGATTCGACGGTGGCGACGGGGGCGCCGGTCTGGTCGGCGAGGGTGAGGGTGACGGAGTCCGTCCCGGCGGGGGCGATGCGCACGCGCAGGGCCGCGGCCCCGGTGGCGTGGAGCGAGACCCCCGACCAGTTGAACGGAAGCCGGGCACGGCCGGGTTCCTCGGGGACGAAGGATCCGAGCCCGATGCCGTGCAGGGCGGCGTCCAGCAGGGCCGGGTGCAGGCCGAAGCGACCCGCGTCGGCGGTGGCCTCCTCGGGCAGGGCGACCTCGGCGTAGACCTCCTCCCCGAGCCCCCAGGCGGCCTTGAGCCCCTGGAAGGCGGGCCCGTAGCCGAAGCCCAGCCCGCCCAGCACCTCGTACAGCCCGTCGGTGTCGAGCGCGGTGGCTCCGGCGGGCGGCCAGGCCGTCAGCGGCGCATCCGGCGCATTCAGCGCAGCCGGCGCACCCGGAGCACCCGGCGCGTCCGGGCCGGCGACGACAGCACCGGCGGCGTGGCGGACCCACGGCTCGCCGGTGTCGGCGTCTTCCGGGCGGGAGAACAGGCTCAGCGCGCGCCGGCCGTGGGCGTCCGGCTCGGCCAGCATCAGCCGCAACTGCACCCCGCCGGACGGTGGGAGCACGAGCGGGGCCTCGATGGTCAGGTCGTCGAGCAGTCCGTGGCCGACCTCCTCACCGGCCCGTACGGCCAGCTCCACCATGGCCGCTCCGGGGAAGACGACCTGGCCGTGCACCTGGTGGTCGCGCAGCCACGGGTGGGAGTGGAGCGACAGCCGGCCGGTGAACAGCATCCCGAACGCACCGGGGAGGGTGACGGCGGCACCGAGGAGGGGGTGGTCGGCGGCGGCGACACCGGCCGAGGCCACGTCCCCGACCGAGCCGACGGAGGTGGACACCCAGAACGTCCGGTGCCGGAACGCGTACGTGGGCAGGTCCACGCGGGCGGCACGGGAACCGGCGAAGAACGCCGCACGATCGGCGACGGCCCCGGCGGTGAGCAGCCGCCCCAGGGCGGTGACGGCCGCCCCGGCCTCTTCGCGGCCCCGGCGGAGGGTGGGGACGAGAGCGGTGTTCTCGTCGGCGAGGCAGGGGCGGGCCATGGCCGTCAGGACGGCGTCCGGACCCAGCTCCAGCAGGGTGGTGGCGCCTTCGGCCTCCAGCGTCCGGACGGCGTCGTGGAAGCGGACGGCTTCACGGACGTGGCTCACCCAGTAGTCCGGGTGGGCGATCTCCTCCGTCACCATCCCGCCGGTCAGGGCGGAGACGAACGGGATGGCCGGTGGCCGGAAGTCCAGGCCGGCGATGGCGGCGCGGAACTCCTCCAGCATGGGGTCCATGAGCGGAGAGTGGAAGGCGTGGCTGACGCGCAGGGCCTTCGCCTTCACGTCCTGCGCCGCGAGCAGTGCGACCACGCCCTCGACGGCTTCCCGGGCGCCGGAGAGGACGACGGCCTCGGGCCCGTTGACGGCCGCGATGGCCGCGCCGGGGACCAGCAGCGGGGCGACCCGCTCCTCGGAGGCCTGGACGGAGACCATGACCCCGCCGTCCGGCAGGGCCTCCATGAGCCGTCCGCGGGCCCCGACCAGCACCGCCGCGTCCGCGAGCGACAGCACCCCGGCCACGTGCGCGGCGGCGATCTCACCCACCGAGTGCCCGCCGACGAAGCCCGGGACGACACCCCAGGACTCCACCAGCCGGTACAGCGCGACTTCGACGGCGAAGAGGGCGGGCTGCGTGGTCCCGGTGCGGTCCAGCACCTCCGCGTCCTCGCCGAAGACGACCTCCTTGAGCCCGCCGCCCAGCTCCGCGCACACCGCGTCGAAGGCGGCGGCGAACACCGGGAACGCCTCGTACAGCCCCCGGCCCATACCCGGCCGCTGGCTCCCCTGCCCCGTGAACAGCACCGCCGGCCCGCCTCCCGGCCCGGCCGGCGAGCCGCCGCCGTCGCGCTCCAGGGTGCGCAGACCGGCCAGGACCTCCGCACGGTCCCGCCCCACGACCACGGCGCGGTGCTCCAGAGCCGTACGCCCCGTCAGGGAGTACGCCACGTCGGCGACGTCGAGTTCGGGCCGCCGCTCCAGGTGGTCGGCCAGCCGGGCCGCCTGCGCCCGCAGGGCCTCCGGGGAACGGGCGGACAGCGCCACCGGTACCGGTCCGCAGACCGGTTCGCCGCCCGGCGCGGGAGCCGGTTCGGGGGCGGCCTCCAGGATGACGTGGGCGTTGGTCCCGCTGATGCCGAACGAGGAGACGCCCGCGCGCCGCGGCCGCCCCGTCTCCGGCCAGGGCCGCTGCTCCGCGAGCACCTCCACCGCGCCCGCCGACCAGTCCACCTCCGCCGACGGCGCGTCCACGTGCAGGGTGCGCGGGAGTACCCCGTGCCGCATGGCCTGCACCATCTTGATGATCCCCGCGACACCGGCGGCGGCCTGGGTGTGCCCGATGTTGGACTTCACCGACCCGAGCCACAGCGGTTCGCCGTCCCCCCGCCCCTGCCCGTAGGTGGCCAGCAGCGCCTGGGCCTCGATCGGGTCGCCCAGCCTGGTGCCCGTGCCGTGCGCCTCCACCGCGTCCACGTCGGCGGTGCCCAGCCCGGCGCTCTCCAGGGCCTGGCGGATGACCCGCTGCTGCGAGGGCCCGTTGGGGGCGGTCAGCCCGTTGCTCGCGCCGTCCTGGTTGACCGCCGAGCCGCGGACGACGGCCAGCACCGGATGCCCGTGGCGCACGGCGTCCGACAGCCGCTCCACCAGCAGCATGCCGACGCCCTCGGCGAAGCCCGTGCCGTCCGCGCCGTCCGCGAAGGACTTGCAGCGGCCGTCCGGGGCCAGCCCGCGCTGGCGGCTGAACTCCACGAACGTCGACGGGGTGGACATCACGGTCACCCCGCCCGCCAGGGCCAGCGCGCACTCCCCGCGCCGCAGCGCCTCGGCCGCCAGGTGCAGGGCCACCAGGGACGCCGAGCAGGCCGTGTCCACGGTCACCGCCGGGCCCTCCAGGCCCAGGACGTACGAGATGCGGCCCGACACCACGCTCGCCGCGCTGCCCGTCCCCACGTACCCGCCGAGGTCGTCGGCGGAGGCGGCGGCCAGCGTCCCGTAGTCCTGCCCGTTCGTGCCGATGAACACCCCGGTGGACGATCCGCGCAGCGGCGCCGCGTCCAGCCCGGCCCGCTCCACGGCCTCCCAGGCCGTCTCCAGCAGCAGCCGCTGCTGCGGGTCCATCGCGAGGGCCTCGCGCGGGGAGATGCCGAAGAAGGCGGCGTCGAACTCGGCCGCGCCGCGCAGGAACCCGCCCTCGCGGACGTACGAGGTGCCCGTCCGCTCGGGGTCCTCGTCGACGAGCCGGTCGAGGTCCCAGCCGCGGTCGGCGGGGAACGGGGTGATCCCGTCGGCCCCGGACTCCAGCAGCTCCCAGAACTCCTCCGGAGACTCCACCCCGCCCGGGAAACGGCAGCTCATCCCGACGATGGCGATCGGCTCGCCGGCGGCGGCCTCCACCTCCCGCAGGCGGTCGTTCGCCTTGTCCAGGTCGGAGGTGACGCGCTTCAGGTACTGGAGCAGCTTCGCTTCGTTGGAGGTCTGGGGCGTGTTGGACATGCTGGAAGGTCACCCGGTTCGTGTGGTGGTGCGTGGCGGGCAGGCGTGGTCAGGGAAGGGGGAGGGGGAGGGGGAGGGGACGGGGGAGGCGCGGGGAAGGCGCGGGGAGGACGGGGCCCGAACGGGGCTAGAGGGCGCCGTACTTCTGGTCGATGTAGGCGAACACGTCCCCGGCGTCGGCCTCGTCGAGCTCCAGGGCCGCGGGCTCCTCCTCCGCCCCGGCCGGGTCGATCTTCCCCAGCAGGACGCGCAGCCGGTCGGCGATCTCCGTACGGGCGTCGTCCGCGTCGTCCAGGGCGAGGGCCGCGCGTTCCAGCCGCTCCACGTCCGCGATCAGCGCGGCCGCCGGGTCCGCGGCCAGCTTCAGCTCGGAGAGGAGCTGTTCGGCGAGGGCGAGCGGCGTCGGGTGGTCGAAGACCATCGTGGGGCTGAGCCGCATCCCGGTGGCGGAGCCGAGCCGGTTGCGGAACTCGACGGCGGTCAGGGAGGCGAAGCCCAGCTCGCGGAAGGTGCGGTGCGGCTGGACCGTCCGCTTGTCCGCGTGGCCCAGGACGACCGCGGTGTGCACGCACACCAGGTCCACCAGGGCGGCCGTCCGCTTCTCGGGGTCCAGCGCGGCGATCCGCTCGCGCAGCCCGGCCCCGGCCGGCTCCCCGCCCGCCGCGCCGGCCCGCTCGGCCGCCAGGGCGTCCAGCACCCGGGCGGCCTCGGGGACGCCGCGGAGGAGGGCGCTCGGGCGGCCGGCGGTGAAGTCCCGGGTGAACCGCTCCCAGTCGAGGTCGCCGATCACGGCCGTCGGCGCGCCCGCGGCGACGGCCCGGGCGACCGCCGGGACCACGTGCTCGGGGCGCATCGGCACCACCCCGCCCCGGGCCAGCCGGTCGTCCACCTCCCCCGTGCCGTCGGTGGCCATGCCGCCGCCCGCCCAGGCGCCGAACGCGATCGACACGGCCGGGAGGCCGAGGCCCCGGCGCCGCTCGGCGAGCGCGTCCAGACCGGCGTTGGCGGCGGCGTAGTTGGCCTGCCCGGGCGAGCCCAGGGTGCCCGCGACGGAGGAGAACAGCACGAAGGCGTCCAGGTCCACGTCCCGGGTGAGCTCGTCCAGGTGGCGGGCCGCGAGGACCTTGGAGCGCAGGACCGGCTCGAACCGCTCCGGCGTCAGGGTCTCCACCAGGCCGTCGTCGAGGGTGCCCGCGGTGTGCAGGACCGCGGTCAGCGGCTCGTGGGCCGGGACGGCCGCGAGGAGCGCCTCCAGGGCGGCGCGGTCGGCCGCGTCGCAGGCGGCGATGGTGGTGGGCACGCCCAGCGCGGTGAGCTCCGTGAGGAGTTCGGGCGCTCCGGGGGCCTGGAGGCCGCGCCGGCTGGTCAGCAGGAGCCGGGAGGCGCCGTTCGCGGCGAGCCAGCGGGCGAAGCGGGCGCCGAGGGCGCCGGTCCCGCCGGTGACGAGCACGGTCCCGCGCGGCGTCCACGCCCCGGCGGGAGCGGCCGTACGGGTGAGGCGGCGCCCGAGGAGGCCCGAGGCCCGTACCGCGGCCTGGTCCTCGCCGCCGTCCGCCGCGAGCAGGGCGGCCAGCCGCTCCTGGGAGCGCGGGTCGGCGGGCTCGGCCGGCAGGTCCACCAGACCGCCCCACGACTGCGGGCACTCCAGCGCCGCGACCCGGCCCAGCCCCCACACCTGCGCCTGCCGGGCGTCGGCCGGCCGCTCGCCGGGCCCGGCCGCGACCGCGCCCCGGGTGACCGTCCACAGCGGGGCCGGTGAGGAGGCGTCACCGAGCGCCTGGAGCAGCAGCAGCGTCCCGGCGAGCCCGCCGGAGACGGCGGAGCCGTCCGTCCGGTCCCGGGTGTCGAGGGCGAGCAGCGACAGCACCCCGGCGAGGTCCGCGGCGTCCCGCTCCGCCTCCGCGAGGAAGGCCCGGTACTCCGCCCGGCCGGCGGGGTGCGCGGGCACGGTCCGCACGAGGGCCTCGGCCCCGTGCCGGGTCAGCGCCCCGACCACCGCGTCCGTCCAGGCGTCCGCCGTGTGCCCGGCGGGCACGGCCACCAGCCAGGTCCCCGTCAGGGCGGGCCGGGCCGGCTCGTCCGCGAGCCGGGTCCACGTCGCCTCGTACGTCCACTCCGCCGCGGCCGAACGCTCCCGTTCCCGGGCCCGCCAGGAGGTGAGCAGCGGGAGTGCGGCGCGCAACGCGTCCAGGGAGGCCTCGTCCCCGGCGTCGCCGAGCTCCAGCGCCGAGGCCAGGGAGGCGGCGTCGGCCTCCTCGACGGCGGCCCAGAAGCGGGCGTCGCCCGCGTCCCGGGCTGCCGGGAGGGCGGCCGTGGCGTCGAGCCAGTACGGGGCGCGCTGGAAGGCGTAGGTGGGGAGGTCGACGGCGGCGGCGGGCGTGCCGGTGAAGAAGGCGGCGCGGTCGGCGAGGCCGCCGGCGGTGAGGAGCTGGGCGAGGGCGGTGACGGCGGACTCGGCCTCGTCGCGGTCCCGGCGGAGGGCGGGGACGAGGACGGTGTTCTCGTCGGCGAGGCACGGGCGGGCCATGGCGGTCAGCACCCCGTCGGGCCCCAACTCCAGCAGGGTGGTGGCGCCTTGGGCCTTCAGCGTCCGGACGGCGTCGTGGAAGCGGACGGTGTCGCGGACGTGGCTGACCCAGTAGTCGGGGTGGGCGATCTCGTCGGTGACGAGGCCGCCGGTGAGGGCGGAGACGAACGGGATGGCCGGTGGCCGGAAGTCCAGGCCGGAGATGGCGGCGCGGAACTCCTCCAGCATGGGGTCCATGAGCGGGGAGTGGAAGGCGTGGCTGACCCGCAGGGCCTTGGACTTGACGCCCAGGGCGCTGAGCAGCGTGACGACCTCCTCGACGGCTTCCCGTGCACCGGAGAGGACGACGGCCTCGGGGCCGTTGACGGCGGCGACGGCCGCGCCGGGGACCAGCAGCGGGACGATCTGCTCCTCGGAGGCCTGGACGGAGACCATGACCCCGCCGTCCGGCAGGGCCTCCATGAGCCGTCCGCGGGCCCCGACCAGCACGGCCGCGTCCGCGAGCGACAGCACCCCGGCGACGTGCGCGGCGGCGATCTCGCCGACCGAGTGCCCGCCGACGAACTTCGGGGTGACGCCCCACGACTCGACGAGCCGGTACAGCGCGACCTCGACGGCGAACAGCGCGGGCTGCGTGGTCCCGGTGCGGTCCAGCGCGTCGGCGTCCTGCCCGAAGACGACCTCCTTGAGGCCCTCCCCGAGTTCCGCGCACACCGCGTCGAAGGCGGCGGCGAAGACCGGGAACGCCTCGTAGAGCTCGCGACCCATGCCGGTCCGCTGGCTGCCCTGGCCGGTGAACAGCACCGCGAGCCGCCCCCGCCCGGTCGCCTGCCCGGTGACCACGGCCGGGTCCGGCTCGCCCGCGGCCAGCGCCGTCAGGCCCCGGACCAGCGTCTCGCGGTCCCGGCCCACGACCACCGCCCGGTGCTCCAGCTCGGAGCGGCGGGTCAGCGCGTGCGCCACCTCGCCCGTGCCCAGCTCGGGGCGGCCCTCCAGGAACGACAGCAGCCGCCCGGCCTGCGCCCGCAGCGCCTCGGCCGAGCGCCCCGACAGCGCCACCGGGACCGGGACCGAGCCCGAGACCGAGACCGAGACCGGTTCCGCGACCGGCTTCACGGCCCCGTCCCCGGCGGGGGGCTCGGGGGCCTGCTCCAGGATCACGTGGGCGTTCGTGCCGCTCGCGCCGAAGGAGGAGACCCCCGCACGGCGGGCCCGGCCGGTCTCCGGCCACGGCCGCTCCCGCGTCAGCAGCTCCACCGCGCCCGCCGACCAGTCGATGCCGGAGGAGGGCACGTCGGCGTGCAGGGTGCGCGGCAGGACGCCGTGCCGCAGCGCCTGCACCATCTTGATCACCCCGCCGACGCCGGCGGCGGCCTGCGCGTGACCGATGTTGGACTTGAGCGAGCCCAGCCACAGCGGCAGGCCCGCCTCGCGGTCCTGGCCGTACGCGGCGAGCAGCGCCTGCGCCTCGATCGGGTCGCCCAGCGTGGTCCCCGTGCCGTGCGCCTCGACGGCGTCCACGTCGGCGGCGCCCAGCCCGGCGCTGTCGAGGGCCTGGCGGATGACGCGCCGCTGGGCCGGGCCGTTGGGGGCGGTGAGGCCGTTGCTGGCGCCGTCCTGGTTGACGGCGGAGCCGCGGACCACGGCCAGCACCCGGTGGCCGCTCCGCACGGCGTCCGACAGGCGCTCCACGAGCAGCATGCCGACGCCCTCGGCGAAGCCGGTGCCGTCCGCGCCCTCGGCGAAGGACTTGCAGCGGCCGTCGACGGCCAGCCCGCCCTGCTTCATGAAGTCGAGGAACATCACGGGGGTGGACATGACCGTCGCACCGCCCGCGAGGGCCATCGTGCACTCCCCGCGCCGCAGCGCCTGCACCGCCAGGTGCAGGGCCACCAGCGACGAGGAGCAGGCGGTGTCCACCGTCACCGCCGGGCCCTCCAGGCCCAGCGTGTAGGAGATCCGGCCCGTGGCCACGCTGCCCGCGCTGCCGTTGACCAGGTAGCCCCGGAGCTCCTCGGGGACCTCGCCGGCGCCCGTCCCGTAGTCGTGGTACATCAGCCCGGCGAAGACGCCGATCCGCTGCCCCTTCACCGACAGCGGGTCGATGCCCGCCCGTTCGAACGCCTCCCACGAGGTCTCCAGCAGCAGCCGCTGCTGGGGGTCCATGGCCTGCGCCTCGCGCGGGGAGATCCCGAAGAAGTCGGCGTCGAAACGGTCCGCGTCGTACAGGAACCCGCCCACCGGGTCGTGCCCGGTGGGCGCGTAGGCCGCGCCGACGTTCCAGCCGCGGTCGGCGGGGAAGGCCGACATCCCGTCCGCGCCGGAGGCGACGAGCTCCCAGAGCTCCTCGGGCGAGGTCACCCCGCCGGGGAAGCGGCAGCCCATCCCCACGATGGCGACCGGCTCGCCCGCGGCGGCCTCCGCCTCCCGCAGGCGCCGCCGGGTCTCCTGGAGGTCGGCGGTCGCCTTGCGGAGGTAACTGCGGAGCTTCTCCTCGGTGTCTGCCATCGCGGAGCCGATCCCCGTTCCTGTAGTAGCCGTCGTCCGGGCCGGCTACACGTCACTGTCGATCAGGGCGAACAGCTCGTCGTCGCTGGCGGATTCGATGCTCACCGGGGTGTCTGGATTCTCACTTGAATCGACCGGGAGGAACGGGCCGGAAGCGGTCGGGACCGCCGTGGGATCCGCTCCGGATCCGGCGTACTTCGCCGCCAGCTCCCGCAGCCGGGCCACGACCAGCGACCGCTCCCCTTCCGCACCGGAGGCGCAGGACAGCAGGTCATCGACCAGGCCGAGGCCGGCCAGCACCCGGTCGGCGGAGGGCCGCCGGCTGCGGGCCAGCTCCTCGCCCAGGTGCGCGGCCAGCGCCAGCGGTGTCGGGTGGTCGAAGGCGAGGGTCGCCGACAGCCGCAGCCCCGTGGCTCGATTCATGCGGTTGCGGAGCTCCACGGCGCTCAGCGAGTCGAACCCGAGGGCCTTGAAGGCCTGTTCCGGTTCGACCTGCGCCGCCGAGGCGTGCCCGAGGACGGCGGCGACCTGCCCGACGACCAGCTCCACGAGCCGCTCCGTCCGCTCGGCCTCCGGGAGCCCCGCCAGCCGGTCGGCCAGCGTGGGACCGGCCGTCTCCGCCGCGGCCCCGTCGCCGCCCTGCGCGGCCTGCCCGGCCGGCACCCCGTCGGCCGCCGCCCGGCGGGCCGGGACGCGCACCAGCCCGCGCAGCAGCGCCGGCAGGGTGCCGGCCGCCGCCCGCTCCCGCAGCGCCGCCGTCTCCAGCTTCAGGGCGAGCACCAGGGGCTCCGCGGCGTCGTGGGCGGCGTCGAAGAAGGCGAGGCCCTGCGCGGAGGACATCTCGGCGATCCCGGCCCGGCCGAGCCGGCGCACGGCCGTCTCGTCCAGGTGCCCCGTCATCGCGCTGCGTTCCGCCCAGAAGCCCCAGGCCACCGCCGTGCCGGGGAGGCCCGAGGCCCGCCGGTGCGCGGCGAGGGCGTCGAGGAAGACGTTCGCCGCCGCGTAGTGCGCCTGCCCGGAGGTGCCGAAGGTGCCCGCGGCCCCGGAGAACAGGACGAACTCCGCCAGGTCCAGGTCGCGGGTGAGCTCGTGCAGGTGCAGCGCCGCGTCCACCTTGGGGCGCAGCACGGCGTCCGCGCGCTCCCCGGTGAGGGAGGTCAGCACCCCGTCGTCGAGGACCCCGGCGGCGTGGATCACCGCCGTCAGCGGGCGCGGCGCCGGTACGGAGGCCAGCACGGCCGCCAGTGCGGCCCGGTCGGCGGTGTCGCAGGCCACGACGGTGGCCGTGGCCCCCGCCCCGGCGAGCTCGGCGACCAGTTCGCGGGCGCCGGGCGCGTCCGGGCCCGTCCGGGTGGTCAGCAGCAGGTGCCGGACCCCGTACGAGGCCACCAGGTGGCGGGCGACGAGCCGGCCGAGGGTGCCGGTGCCGCCGGTGATCAGGACGGTGCCGTCGGGGCCGTAGCCGGCGCCCGAGGCTCCGCCGGCCGGGCCGTCGAGCCGGGCCAGGCGGGCGGCCCGCACCGCGTCCCCGCGCACCGCGAGCTGCGGTTCGTCTCCGCCGGCCGCCGTGGCGAGGGCGGCGGACAGGGCGTCGGGGGAGGCCCCGGTGGTGTCCAGGAGGACGAACCGGCCCGGGTTCTCGGTCTGCGCGGAGCGCAGCAGCCCCCACACCGGGGCGTGCACGAGGTCCCGTACGGGCTCGTCCGCGGCGGCCGCCACGGCCCCGGCGGTGACGACCACCAGCCGGGCCCCGCCCAGCCGTTCCTCCGCCAGCCAGTCCTGCACCAGCCCGAGGACCCCGCGGAGCGCCGCCCGTACGGCGTCCGCCGTCACCGGCCCCTCCACGGCGGGCAGCGGCAGCAGCACCGCGTCCGGTACGGGCGCACCCGCGCCGAGCGCCTCCCGCAGGGCGGGCAGGCCGGAGTACCGGGCGGGCCGGGCGGCGCCGGTGGCGGCGACCGCCCCGGCCAGGGCCCCGGCGGCGTCCCCGCCCCCGTCCCCGCCCCCGTTCCCGTCCGAGTCACCGTCCCCGTTCCCGTCCCCGAGCAGCGCCCAGGCCGTGCCGGGCGCCGCCTGCGCGGGGCCGGACGGCGTCCAGTCCAGCCGGTACAGCGGGTCGGCGGTGCGCTCGTCGCGCAGCTGGGCGTCCGTCACCTCGCGCAGCACCAGGGAGTCCACGGAGGCGACGAGCCGCCCGTCCCGGTCGGTGAGGGTCACCTTCACCCCGTCCTGCCCGGTGGGGGTGAGGCGGGCCCGGACGGCGCCGGCCCCGGTGCGGGCCAGCCGTACGCCCGTCCAGGCGAAGGGCAGCCGGCGGCGCCCCCCGCCCTGCAGGAACGTGCCGTGCAGGGCCGCGTCGAACAGCGCCGGGTGCAGGCCGAACGCGCCCGCGCCACCGGGCAGTTCCGCCGGGAGCTCCACCTCGGCGAAGACCTCCTCGCCGCTGCGCCAGGCGGCGCGCAGCCCCCGGAAGGCGGGACCGTAGTGGTAGCCGGCCCCGTCGAAGGCCCCGTACAGGGCGTCGAGGTCCACCGGCTCGGCGTCGGCCGGCAGCCACCCCGTGTCGGGGGCTTCGCCGCCCTCCGCGTCCGGGGTGAGGACGCCGGCGGCGTGCCGCAGCCACGGCCCGTCCGGGTCCGCGCCGAGGCGCGAGTACACCCCGAGGGTGCGCCGGCCCTCCCCGTCGGGGGCGCCGACCGCCAGGTGCAGTTCCACGGAGCCCTGCTCGGGCAGCAGCAGCGGGTTCTCCAGGGTGAGTTCCTCCACGGCCGGGCAGCCCGCCTGCTCACCGGCGTGCAGCGCCAGCTCCACGAACGCCGTCCCCGGCAGCAGCAGCGTCCCGGAGACCCCGTGGTCGGCCAGCCAGCCGTGCGTACGGGTCGACAGCCGGCCGGTCAGGACCAGCCCGCCCGACTCCGGCAGGGCGCCGCGCGCGCCCAGCAGCGGGTGCCCGGCCGGGGCCAGGCCCAGCGCGGCGGCCGCCTCGGCGGGGGAGCCGCCGCGGGAGGTGTCCAGCCACAGCCGCTGCCGCTGGAACGGGTAGGTCGGCAGCCCGGCGTGCGCGGCCCCGGCGGCACCGGCCGGGAACAGGCTCGCCCGGTCGACGGCGCCGCCCTGCACGTGGAGTTCGGCCAGCGAGGCCAGCAGCCGGGCCCGGCCGCCCTCGCCCCGGCGCAGCGAGCCCACCGCGACGACGGGGGCGTCCGCGTCGGCGGCGGTGTCCTGCACCCCGGAGACCAGCACCGGGTGCGGGCTGACCTCGACGAAGAACCGGTGGCCGTGCTCCAGCAGCAGCCGGGTGGCCCGTTCGAACTGCACGGTGCCGCGCAGGTTCTCGTACCAGTAGTCGCCGGTCAGCCGGGTGGTGTCGACGGGCTCGCCGGTGACCGTCGAGTAGAACGGGACCTCGGCCGCCCGCGCGGTGACCGGGGCCAGCAGCCCGGCGAGCTCCTCGCGGATCTCCTCCACGTAGTGCGAGTGGGAGGCGTAGTCGACGGGGATGCGGCGGGCCCGCACACCGTCCCGTTCGCACGCCGCCAGCAGCTCCTCCAGGGCCCCGGTCTCACCCGCGACGACCGTCGACGCCGGGCCGTTGACCGTGGCCACCGCCAGCACCTCGGAGCGGTCCGCGATCAGCGCGGCCACCTCGGCGGCCGGGCGGGCCACCGACACCATGCCGCCGCGCCCGGCGATCGCGCCCAGGGCCCGGCTGCGCAGGGCCACCACCCGGGCGGCGTCCTCCAGCGAGAGCGCGCCCGCCACGCAGGCGGCGGCGATCTCCCCCTGCGAGTGGCCGACCACCGCGTCCGGGTGGACGCCGTGGGAGCGCCACAGCGCGGCCAGGGAGACCATCACCGCGAACAGCACGGGCTGGACCACGTCCACCCGCTCCGGTGACGGCGCCCCCTCGGCCCCGCGCAGCACCGCCGTCAGGGACCAGTCGGTGAAGGCGCCCAGCGCCTCCTCGCACTCCGCGATCCGCGCGGCGAACACCGCGGACTCCTCCAGCAGCCGCGCCGCCATGCCCGCCCACTGGGAGCCCTGCCCGGGGAAGACGAACACGGTCCCGCCGTCGGCGGCCTGACCGCGCAGCAGCCCGGGCGCGTCGTCGGCGCCCCCGGCCAGGGCCGCCAGCGCGCCCCGGATCCCCTCCGGGTCCGCGGCCGTGACCGCCGCCCGGTGCTCGAACGCGGTGCGCGCCGTCGCCAGCGCGTGCGCCACCTCGGACCCGTGCTGTCCCGGGTGCGCGTCGACGTGCGCCGACAGCCGGGCCGCCTGCTCGCGCAGGGCCGCCTCGGTGCGCCCGTACAGCAGCCACGGCACCCCGTCGCCCCCGACGGGCTCCGCCGGGGCGGCGGGCACGTACTGCTCCAGGACGGCGTGCGCGTTGGTGCCGCTGATGCCGAACGCCGACACCCCGGCCCGGCGCGGGCCCGCGCCCTCCGGCCAGGCGATGGTCCGCGCCAGCGGGCGGACCGCGCCCGAGGACCAGTCCACGTGCGAGGAGGGCGCGTCGTGGTGCAGGATCGCGGGCAGCAACCCGTGCTCCATCGCCAGCACCGTCTTGATCACCCCGGCCACGCCGGCCGCGGCCTGCGGGTGCGCGATGTTCGACTTCAGCGAGCCCACCCACAGCGGGCGGTCCGCGTCACGGCCCTGCCCGTACGTGGCGAGCAGCGCCTGCGCCTCGATCGGGTCGCCCAGCCTCGTGCCCGTGCCGTGCGCCTCGACCATGTCCACGTCCGCGGCGTCCAGGCCCGCGTTGGCCAGGGCCTGGCGGATCACCCGCTGCTGCGCGGGACCGCTGGGCGCCGCCAGCCCGTTGCTCGCGCCGTCCTGGTTCACCGCGCTGCCCCGGATCACGGCCAGCACCTTGTGCCCGTTGGCCTCCGCGTCGGAGAGCCGCTCCAGCACCACCATGCCGGCGCCCTCGCCCCAGCCGATGCCGTCGGCCGCGTCCGAGAACGGCTTGCAGCGGCTGTCGGGAGCCAGCCCGCGCTGCCGGCTGAACTCGATGAACATGCCCGGCGCCGCCATGACCGTGACCCCGCCCGCCAGCGCCAGCCGGCACTCGCCGTCCCGCAGCGCCTGCGCCGCCATGTGCACGGTCACCAGGGAGGACGAGCAGGCCGTGTCCACCGTGTACGAGGGGCCCTCCAGGCCCAGCACGTAGCTGATCCGGCCCGACACCACACTGGAGTGCTTGCCCGTCACCAGGTAGCCCTCGAAGCCCTCCGGCGCCTCGTGCAGCCGGGACCCGTAGTCCTGGTAGCACATGCCGGCGAACACGCCCGTCGGGCTGCCGTGCAGGGCCGACGGGTCGATGCCCGCCCGCTCCAGCGCCTCGTACGACACCTGGAGCAGCACCCGCTGCTGCGGGTCCATGGCCTGCGCCTCGCGCGGGGAGATCCCGAAGAAGCCCGGGTCGAAGTCGGCGGCGTCGTACAGGAAACCGCCCTCGCGGGAGTAGCTCTTGCCCGCCGCCTCCGGGTCCGGGTCGTACAGCTCCTCCAGGTCCCAGCCGCGGTCCTCGGGCAGCCCGGACACCGCGTCCCGTTCGCCCGCCAGGAGTTCCCAGAACTCCTCCGGGGTGCTCACCCCGCCCGGGAAGCGGCAGCCGATGCCGACGATCGCGATCGGGTCGTCGTCGTGCCGGGAGGCCGCCGCCACCGCCGGGGCCTGCCGCGCCGGCTCCGGCGCGGCTTCGTCCACCAGCAGGGTGCGCAGGTACGCGGCCAGCGCGTTCGGCGTCGGATGGTCGAACAGCAGCGTGGTCGGCAGCCGCAGCCCGGTGGCGGCGGTGAGGCGGTTGCGCATCTGGACGACCGTCAGGGAGTCGAAGCCGGCCTCCTTGAACGCCCGCCCCGGTACGACCGCCTCCGCCGAGGCGTGCCCGAGGACCACGGCGGCCTGCGCGCGCACCAGGTCCAGCACGGCCCGGTGCTGCTCGGCCGACGTCAGCCCGGCCAGGCCCACCGCCAGGTCCGGCCGGTCGTCCGCCGCCGCGCTCCGGGCGGCGGCCAGTGCCGTACGGGCCTCGGCGATCTCGGCGAGCAGCGGGCTCGGCCGGGCCGCCGTGTGGCGGGGGGCGAACACCTCCCAGTCGATGTCGGCGACCACCGGCGCCGCCCGCTCCCCGGCGACCGCAGGGGCCAGCGCACGCACCGCCTCCTCGGCGGGCATGCCCGGGAACCCGGCGCGCCGGGTGTGCTCCCCGGCCGCCCCGGCCATCCCGCCGCCGTCCCACACGCCCCAGGCCACCGAGGTGGCGGGCAGGCCCTGGGCGCGGCGCAGCCCGGCGAGCGCGTCGAGGGAGGCGTTGGCGGCCGCGTAGGCGGCCTGGCCGCCGTTGCCGACGACGCCCATGACGGAGGAGAACAGGACGAACGCGTCCAGCTCCAGGTCCGCGGTCAGCTCGTGCAGGTGCAGCGCGGCCGTCGCCTTCGGACGCAGCACGCCGGCCAGCGCGGCCGGGGTCAGCGACTCGACCACCGCGTCGCCGAGGGCGCCCGCCGTGTGCAGGACGGCGGTCAGCGGCTCGTCGGCCGGGACCGTCGCCAGGACCGCTTCCAGGGCCGCCCGGTCGGCGGCGTCACAGGCGTGGACGGCGGCCGCGACCCCGAGCCCCTCCAGTTCCGCGACGAGCTCGGCGGCGCCGGGCGCGTCGGGTCCCCGACGGCTGGTCAGCACGAGGCGGGCGGCGCCGTTCCCGGCGAGCCAGCGAGCGAAGCGGGCGCCCAGGGCGCCGGTGCCGCCGGTGACCAGGACCGTGCCGCGCGGCTTCCAGGAGCCGCCGTCACCCTCCGCCGTACGCACCAGGCGCCGGCCGAGGACACCCGAGGCCCGTACCGCGACCTGGTCCTCGCCCTCCCCGGCGGCCAGCACCCCGCTCAGCCGGCGCAGCGCCGGCCCGTCGAGCTCCTCCGGCAGGTCCACCAACCCGCCCCAGCGGTCCGGGTGTTCCAGCCCGACGACCGCACCGAACCCCCACAGCTGCGCCTGCTCCGGCACCGGCGCCGGATCCCCGGCCGCGGTGGCCACCGCCGAGCGGGTCGCCACCCACAGCGGAGCCTCCACCCCGGCCGTCCCGAGCGCCCGCACCAGTGCGAGGGTGCCCGCCAGCGCGGCCGGCACCTCCGGGTGCCCCGGGTGGCTCCCGGACGCCAGCCCCAGCAGGGACAGCACCCCCTCGGGCCGCCCGTGCTCCCCGAGGACCCCGGCCAGTTCCTCCGGGTCCGCGTCCGCGCCGACGGGCAGCAGGGCCACCTCGGCGCCGCGGCCCAGCAGTTCCTCCCGCACCCGGGCGGCGTCCGCTTCCCCGGCGCCCCCTTCGGGCACCGCCAGCAGCCACGTCCCGCGCAGCTCCGGCCGGGCCGCGTCCCGCACCGGACGCCAGGCCACCCCGTAGCGGCGGCCGTCCGCCGCGGACCGCTCACGGCCCTTCTCCCGCCACGCCGCCAGCAGCGGCAGCAGCTCCGCCACCCGGGCCGCGTCGCCCGCGCCGAGCGCCTCGCCCAGGGCCGGGCCGTCACCGCGGTCCACCGCGTCCCACAGCTCCGCCTCGCGCGGATCGGCGGAACCGGCGCCGTGCGCGGCGGGCGCCGCCTCGGGCCAGAACCGCTCGCGCCGGAACGCGTACGTGGGCAGCTCCACCCGGCCCGCCCCGCCGAACAGCGGGCTCCAGTCCACCGGGACCCCGCCGGTCTGCGCCTCGGCGAGCGAGAGCAGGAACCGGCCGGTGCCGCCCTCGCCCCGGCGCAGCGTCCCCAGCACCAGGGCCTCCGGCCCGTCACCGTCGGCGCCCGCGGACTCCACCGTCTCCTGGATCCCGGTGGTGATCACCGGATGCGGGCTGACCTCGACGAACACGTCGTGGCCGGTGCCCAGCAGCAGCCGCGTGGCCTCCTCGAAGCGCACGGTGCCGCGCAGGTTCTCGTACCAGTACTCACCCGTCAGACGGGTGGTGTCGATCGGCTCCCCGGTGACGGTGGAGCAGAACGGGATCTCCGAGGCACGGGGGGCCACGGGGGCCAGCAGCCGGGCCAGTTCCTCCCGGATCTCCTCCACGTGGTGGGAGTGCGAGGCGTAGTCGACCGGGACCCGGCGCGCCCGGATCCCGTCCCGCCCGGCCGACTCCATCAGCTCGTCCAGCGCCGCCGAGTCACCCGAGACCACCGTCGACAGCGGCCCGTTGACGGCGGCCACGCCGATCCGCCCCTCCCACCGCGCGACCAGTTCCCGGGCCCCGGCCACGGGCAGCGGCAGGAACACCATCCCGCCGCGCCCGGCCAGGGCGCCCAGGGCCCGGCTGCGCAGGGCCACGACCAGGGCGGCGTCCTCCAGCGAGAGCGCGCCCGCCACGCAGGCGGCGGCGATCTCCCCCTGCGAGTGGCCGACCACCGCGTCCGGGTGCACCCCGTGCGCCCGCCACAGGGCCGCGAGGGAGACCATCACCGCGAACAGCACGGGCTGGACCACGTCCACCCGCTCCAGCCAGGCCCCCTCGGTGTCGCGCAGGACCTCCGCCAGGGACCAGTCGGTGTGCGGGGCGAGCGCCTCACCGCACTCGGCGATCCGGGCGGCGAACACCGGCGACTCGTCCATCAGCCGCGCGGCCATGCCGAGCCACTGCGAACCCTGCCCCGGGAAGACGAACACCGTCCGCCGCCCGGCCGCGGCCCGCCCGGTCACCACCCGCGCGTCGGCCTCGCCCCGGGCCAGCGCGTCCAGGGCCGCCAGCAGCTCCGCCCGGTCCGCGCCGACCACCACGGCCCGGTGCTCCAGCGCGGCGCGCGAGGAGACCAGCGAGGCCCCCACCTCGGCGAGCCCCAGCCCGGGGGAGGCCGCCACGTGGTCGCGCAGCCGGGCCGCCTGCTCCCGCAGCGCGTCCCCGCCGTGCGCCGACACCGGCCAGGCCACGGCGGCGGGCGCTTCCGGGGCCCCGGGGGTCTCGGGGGATCCGGCGGCCTGGGGGGCCTGGGGGGCCTGCTCCAGGATCAGGTGCGCGTTGGTCCCGCTGATGCCGAACGAGGACACCGCCGCCCGGCGCGCGCCACCGGTCGCGGGCCATTCCACGGCCTCGGTCAGCAGCTCCACCCCGCCCGCCGACCAGTCCACGTGCGGGGTCGGCTCGTCCACGTGCAGGGTCTTGGGCAGCACCCCGTGGCGCAGGGCCTCCACCATCTTGATCACCCCGGCCACACCGGCCGCCGCCTGCGCGTGCCCGATGTTCGACTTGAGGGAGCCCAGCCGCAGCGGCTCACCGCCCGCGCGGGCCCGCCCGTACGTGGCGAGCAGCGCCTGCGCCTCGATCGGGTCGCCCAGCTT
Source organism: Streptomyces sp. NPDC058157 (assembly GCF_042884105.1). Classification (NCBI taxonomy): domain Bacteria; kingdom Bacillati; phylum Actinomycetota; class Actinomycetes; order Kitasatosporales; family Streptomycetaceae; genus Streptomyces; species Streptomyces sp. NPDC058157. The sequence goes on along the minus strand of NZ_JBHVUQ010000016.1, from coordinate 27,834 downwards.
CGTGCCGGTGCCGTGCGCCTCGACGGCGTCGACCTCGGCGGCGGTCAGGCCCGCGTCGGCCAGGGCCCGGCGGATGACGCGCTGCTGGGAGGGGCCGTTGGGGGCGGTGAGGCCGTTGCTGGCGCCGTCCTGGTTCACCGCCGAGCCGCGGACGACGGCCAGCACGCGGTGTCCGTTCGCCACCGCGTCCGACAGCCGCTCCAGCACCACCAGGCCGACGCCCTCGGCCCAGCCGGTGCCGTCGGCGGCCGCCGCGAACGCCTTGCAGCGGCCGTCCGCCGACAGCCCGCGCTGCCGGCTGAACTCCACGAACATGCCCGGCGTGGACAGCACCGTCGCCCCGCCCGCCAGGGCCATCGACACCTCGCCGCGGCGCACCGCCTGCGCCGCGAGGTGCAGCGCGACGAGGGAGGACGAGCAGGCGGTGTCGACGGTGAGGGCCGCGCCCTCGAAGCCGTACGTGTAGGAGATGCGGCCCGAGGCGACGCTCGGCGTGCCGCCGGTCAGGGCGTAGCCCTCGGAGCCGTCCGACACCTCGTGCAGCCGGGAGCCGTACTCCTGCGCCGTCGCCCCGACGTAGACGCCGGTGTTGCTGCCGCGCAGGGTGGACACGTCGATCCCGGCGCGCTCCAGGGCCTCCCAGGACACCTCCAGCAGCAGCCGCTGCTGGGGCTCCATCGCGGCGGCCTCGCGGGGGGAGATGCCGAAGGCGGCGGCGTCGAAGCGGGTGGCGTCGTAGAGGAAGCCGCCCGAACGGGTGTACGTGGTGCCGGGGTCGGCCGGGTCCTCGGAGTAGAGGCCCTCCAGGTCCCAGCCGCGGTCGGCGGGGAAGCCGGAGACGGCGTCCGTGCCCTCGGAGACCAGGTTCCACAGGTCCTCGGGGGAGTTGACGCCGCCGGGCAGCCGGCAGGCCATGCCGACGATCACGACCGGGTCCTCGTCGGCCTCCGGGCCGGCGGCGGCCCCGGGCGCGGTGACCGGGGTGGTCTCCGCGGCGGCGAACAGCTCCTCGGCGAGGTGCCGGCCGACGGCGGCGGAGGTCGGGTGGTCGAAGAGGAGCGTGGCGGGCAGGGCCAGCCCGGTCTCGGACGCGAGGGAGCCGCGCAGCTCGACGGCGGTCAGGGAGTCCAGCCCGAGGGACTTGAAGCTGTGCGCGGGGTCGATCCGGTGCGGGCTCGCGTACTCCAGCAGCGCGGCGGCGTGCACCCGCACCAACTCGGTGAGCTCGCGCACCCGCTCGGCCGGGGCGAGGGGCGCGAGCCGGTCGCGCAACGGGTGCGCGGCGGCCACGGCCTGGGGGAGGGGGAGGGCCCGCGGGCCCTCACCGGCGGCCTGCGCCGGGCCGGGGCCCGGGGCCTGGGCGGTGGCCGACGGAACCGCCGCGGCGGCCTGCGCCGGGCTGGGTCCCGAGGCCTGAACGGCGGCCGGCGGTACCGCACCGGCGTCCGGTGCCGGGGCGGGGCCCGGGGCCTGAGCGGTGGCCTGCGGGCCCTCGCCGGCGTCCGCCGCCGGGAGCGGTGCCGGGGCCTGCGCGAGTGCCGGGACGGCACCCGGCTCCCGGGCCCCGGCCGGAGCCTGGGCGTGGGAGAGGGGGGCAGGCGCCCCGCCGGCGTCCGGCGCCGCGGCCTGGGCCTGCGCCCGGGCGGCCCGGGCCGTCTCCGCGTCCCGCGCCGGCGCAGTCGGGGGGTCGGGGAGCCAGTGGCGTTCGCGCTGGAAGGCGTACGTCGGCAGGTCGCGGGCCGGCGGGCCGGCGGGGAGGCCGAGCGGGAGTGCGGCGAGGGCGCCGTGGGCGTACAGGCCCGCGGTCGCGGTGAGCAGCGACCGCGCCTCGTCGCCCTGGCGCCGCAGGGCGGGCACCAGGACGGCGCCCGCCTCGTCGGCGAGGCAGGCGCGGGCCATCGCGGTCAGCACCCCGTCGGGCCCCAGCTCCAGGAAGGCGGTGGCGCCTTCGGCCTCCAGCGTCCGGACGGCGTCGTGGAAGCGGACGGCTTCGCGGACGTGGTCCACCCAGTAGCCGGGGCCGGCGATCTCGTCGGTGACCAGGCCGCCGGTGAGGGCGGAGACGAAGGGGATCCCGGGGCGGTGGAACTCCAGGCCCGCGAGGGCGGTGCGGAACTCCTCCAGCATCGGGTCCATCAGCGGGGAGTGGAAGGCGTGGCTGACGCGCAGGGACTTGGACTTCACGTCCAGCTCCGCCAGCCGCCCGATCACCCCCGAGACCGCCTCGCGGGAGCCGGACACCACCACGGCCTGCGGGCCGTTGACGGCGGCGATCGCCGTACCCGGCACCAGCAGCGGGGCCACCCGCTCCTCGCCCGCCTGGACGGAGACCATCACCCCGCCCTCCGGGAGCGCCTCCATCAGCCGCCCGCGCGCGCGGACCAGTACGGCCGCGTCCTCCAGCGACAGCACCCCCGCCACGTGCGCGGCGGCGATCTCGCCCACCGAGTGCCCGCCGACGAACTCCGGGACCACACCCCAGGACTCGACGAGCCGGTACAGCGCCACCTCGACCGCGAAGAGGGCCGGCTGCGCGGTCCCCGTCCGGTTCAGGGCCTCGGCGTCCTCCCCGAAGACCACCTCCTTCAGCCCGCCGCCCAGCGCCGCGCACACCGCGTCGAAGGCCTGCGCGAACACCGGGAACGCCTCGTACAGCCCCCGGCCCATGCCGGTCCGCTGGCTGCCCTGCCCGGTGAACAGGACGGCCAGGCCCCCGGCGTCCGCCGCCGCCCGGCCGCGCACCAGCCCCGCCGCCCGCTGGTCCCGGGCCAGCGCCTCCAGCCCCCGGGCCAGCTCCTCGCGGTCGGCGGCGACGACCACCGCCCGGTGCTCGAAGGCCGTACGGGTGCCGGCCAGGGCCCGGCTCAGCCCGGCCGGTCCGGTACCGGCCGCCGTGTCCCCGTCCAGCCAGGCGCGCAGCCGCAGGGCCTGCCCGCGCAGCGCCTCCGGCGTGGCGGCGGAGACCGCGTACGGGAGCGGGTGCGCGGCCGGGGCCTCCGGCGCGGCCCCCGCCGCCTCGCGCGGGGCCTCCTCCAGCACCACGTGGCAGTTGGTCCCGCCCATCCCGAACGAGCTGACGCCGGCCACGAGCGGCCGGTCCGGCTCCGCCCACGGCCGCGGCCCGGTGACCACCTCCAGCCGCAGCTCCTCCAGCGGGATCGCCGGGTTCGGCGTCTCGAAGTGCAGGCTCGGCGGCAGCGTGCGCCGGCCCAGGCTCAGCAGGGTCTTGATCAGGCCCGCGATGCCGGCGGCGCCCTCCAGGTGCCCGATGTTCGTCTTCACCGAGCCGACGAGCAGCGGCCGCCCCGCCGGCCGGCCGGCCCCGAGGACCGCGCCCAGCGCGGCCGCCTCCACCGGGTCGCCGACCGGCGTCCCCGTACCGTGCAGCTCCACGTACTGGACGCCGAGCGGGTCGACCCCGGCCCGCTCGTAGGCCCGGCGGAGCACGTCCTCCTGGCCCTCCCGGCTGGGCGCGGTGAGGCCCTCGCCGCCGCCGTCGTTGTTGACGGCGCTGCCCGCGATCACGCCGAGCACCCGGTCGCCGTCGGCCAGCGCCCGCGCGAGCGGCTTGAGGACGACGACCCCGCCGCCCTCGCCGCGGACGAACCCGTTGGCGCGGGCGTCGAAGGTGGAGCAGCGCCCGTCGGGGGACAGGCCGCCGAACTCGGCCGCCTGGACGGTGCTCTCGGTGGCGAGCGCCAGGTTGACCCCGCCGACGACGGCCACGCTCGACTCGCCCGTGCGCAGGCTCTCGCAGGCCAGGTGCACGGCGACGAGCGAGGAGGACTGGCCGGTGTCCACGGTGATGCTCGGGCCGCGCAGCCCCAGCAGGTACGACAGCCGGTTGGCGAGGACGCTGCGGTGCAGGCCCGTGATGGTGTGCCGGCCGATCGCCGCCGGGCCGCGCCGGTGGGAGAGGGTGGCGTAGTCGTCCCACATGGCGCCGACGAACACCCCCGCGTGCTCCCCGCGCAGCGCCGACGGCACGATCCCGGCGTGCTCCAGCGCCTCCCAGGCCAGCTCCAGGACGAGGCGCTGCTGCGGGTCCATCGCGGCGGCCTCGCGCGGGGAGATCCCGAAGAACGCCGCGTCGAAGGCGTCCACCCGCTCCAGGTACCCGCCCCGGCGGCCGTCCGCACGGCCGGGCGCGGCGGGGTCCCGGCGGTCCGCGGGGACGGGCGTGACGGCGTCCACCCCGTCCCCGAGCAGCCGCCACAGCGCCTCGGGGTCGGGGGCCTGTGGCAGACGGCAGGACAGGCCGATGACCGCGATCCGGCTGTCGGCGGGTGCCGCACCGCCGTTCGGGAGGGAACCGGGCGTGTGCTCAGCCATCTCAGCCATCGTCTTCTTTTCACCCATCCGTAGTGCGCGAGGTCGTGCGGGGGTGATGCTGCGCACCGCGGGTGGAGGGGGACTCAAGAGCGGCTGAATCAGGCCGGGTCCGGGGCCCCCGTCGTCCCGGACAGCGCGCCCACGTAGTCCTCTCCCGCGATCGGCGCCCCGACCAGCGCGTGCGGGACGCCGAGGGCGTCCGCGAGCTCCTCGGCGTGCGGCTCCAGCCGGGCGCAGAGCCGGTCCAGCAGGGCCGGGATCCCGCGTACCTCGTCCGCGTCCAGCAGCCCCTCGGCCAGGTACCAGCCGTCGTGCGCGGCGAGTTCCTCCAGCGCGTGCACCGCCAGCAGGTCCCGCAGGATCCCCGCCGCCTCCGGCCCGGTCACCGGATCGGATCCGGCCACCTCCCGCACCGCCTCGCGCACGGTGCCCAGCACCAGCCGGGCCGCATGGGTCTCGGCCAGCCGCTCGGCCAGGTCGTACAGGCCGTTCCAGGCGTCGAAGGGGGCCAGTCCCTCCTCGGTGGCCTTGCGCAGCCCGTCGGCCAGCTCCTGGTGGAGGATCCGTTCGCGGACCGCCGCCAGGGTCTCCCAGGTGGCGGGGTCGAGCAGGTCGCGGGAGCCGGCGGCGGGCGCCTCGTCGGCGGGCGGGGTGTAGGCGGTGCCGGCCAGCAGCGCCTGCGCCCCGTCCAGGAGCAGCATCTGGTTGTCGGCGGCGGCCGCGTTCAGGGAGTGCGCGAACCCCTGGTAGTCGAGGAACCGGTTCGCGGACAGGAAGCCGAGGGCGCCGCTCGCCGTCCGTGCGCGGGCGCTGACCCGTTCGGCGATCCGGTCGGTGACCACCTTCATCAGGAAGGTGGTGCGCACCGACCGGGGGGTCAGGGCGGGCGCCTCGGACGTGGCGGTCGCGGCGGCCACCAGCTGGGTCACGTACGCCCCGGACAGCGCGCCGAACAGGGCCCGCTGCTGGTTGCGGTAGCGGATCACCGGCTGGTCGGCGGCGAACCGGCCGCCGGTGTGCCGCCGGTGGGCGTGGCGCACGGCGACCGCGGCGCTCGCGCCGGCCGTCGCCGCGAGGGCCACGACGGCGGCCTCCCAGGCGAACCGGATCAGGCTGAGGGTGCGGCGGGCCCGGATCGCCGGGCTGCCGAAGGGGTCGGTGAAGCCGCCGTCGGCGGTGAGCACGGCGTTGTCGCGCAGCCAGAACCGGTAGGGGACGCGCACCCCGTCGAAGGAGACGGCCGCGGCGTCCAGCGGCAGCACCGGCGTCGGCGCCAGCGGCCGCACGTCCACGCCGGGCAGCGGCCCGTCCGCGTCGCGCAGCGGCACCAGGAAGCAGAACTCCCCGCACTCGGCGCCGTCGACGACCAGCTGGGCCAGGACCACCGCGAGCCGGGGCACGCCCTCGGCGGCCACGGCGGGCGGGAACTTCACCGCGGCCGGCTCCGGGGTGCGCAGCACGAACTCCTCGCGGGCGGCGTCGTACTCGGCGACGGTCCGCACGGACGCGTTGCTGTTGCCGTGGCCCAGCTCGGTCATCAGGAGCGCCCCGACCTGCTCGGTGGCCGCCAGCTCCGCCAGCACGTCCGCCAGGTCCTCGCGGCCCGCCCCGAACTCGAGGACCGCTCCGGTCGTCATGCAGTGGTGCAGGAACATCGCGTAGAAGAGGGCCGGATCCGCCACGGCCGACCAGGCGAGGAGCGGGAACAGCCGCTCCCGGTCCTGGACCAGGGGCACCCCCGAACCACCTTCGCGCACACGGGCGTTGACCTGCCGCAACCGTTCGTACGTCAGCGCGAACCGCTCGTCCCAGCCGCCGGTATCCGGCCGGGGGCGGAAGACATCGGCCGAAAACACCTCCTCCAGGAACGTCTGCCGCTCTTGCGGGAACGCGCCTCCCCGGAGGACGTCCGACCACGCCTGAGAGAACCGACCGCGCACTGTTTACCCCACCCCGTGCCATGGAACCAATCGAAACGACCGGGAACGTAACAAGGAACTTCCCAGCTCAGGCCCGTTCTCAGGCGGAGCGGGAGCCACCCCGGAGCCGTCCGAGAGCGCCCCGGGACGGTCCCTCGACGCAGCCTTGAGAGGCGCTGGACCCGCAACCTGGTACCGCACCCCCAAAACGGGCGCGGGCGGCGGGAGATGAGAGCATGCCGGGAAGGCTGGTCATGCGCTGGTCATGTGCTAGGAGACTGAAAGGTGTCATCAGCAATGGAGAATTCCGCCGACGGCGTGTACGACGTGGTCATCCTCGGTGGCGGTAGCGGGGGCTACTCCTGCGCTCTGCGCGCGACCCAGCTCGGCCTGGACGTCGTCCTCATCGAGAAGGGCAAGCTGGGCGGCACCTGCCTGCACAACGGCTGCATCCCCACCAAGGCCCTGCTGCACGCCGGCGAGGTCGCCGACGAGCTGCGCCGCGCCGAGTCCTACGGCGTCCAGGCCACCTTCGGCGGCGTCGACATAGCCGGGGTCCACGCGTACAAGGACGGCGTCATCGCCGGCCTCTACAAGGGCCTCCAGGGCACCCTCAAGGCCCGCAAGAACCTCACCCTGGTCGAGGGCGAGGGCCGCCTGGTCTCCCCGACCGAGGTCGAGGTCGGCGGCGTCCGCTACCAGGGCCGCCACGTCGTCCTCGCCACCGGCTCCCAGCCCCGCTCGCTGCCGGGGCTCGCCATCGACGGCAACCGGGTCATCTCCTCCGACCACGCCCTGTTCCTCGACCGGATCCCCGAGTCGGCGATCATCCTCGGCGGCGGGGTCATCGGCGTCGAGTTCGCCTCCGCCTGGAAGTCCTTCGGCGTGGACGTCACGGTCGTCGAGGGCCTGCCCCACCTGGTGCCCGCCGAGGACGTGGACATCTCCAAGTCCCTGGAGCGCGCCTTCCGCAAGCGGAAGATCAAGTTCGAGCTGGGTTCGCGCTTCTCCGGCGTCGAGTACACCGAGTCGGGCGTCCGGGTCTCCCTGGAGAACGGCAAGCAGATCGAGGCCGAGCTGCTGCTCGTCGCCGTCGGCCGCGGCCCGGTCTCGCAGGGCCTCGGCTACGAGGAGACGGGCGTCGCCGTCGAGCGCGGCCACGTCGTCGTGGACGAGCTGCTGCGCACCAACCTGCCGACCGTCTCCGCCGTCGGCGACCTGATCCCGACCCTCCAGCTGGCCCACGTCGGCTTCGCCGAGGGCATCCTGGTCGCCGAGCGCGTCGCGGGCCTGCCCGTGACCCCGATCGACTACGACGGCGTCGCCCGCGTCACCTACTGCGAGCCGGAGATCGCCTCCGTCGGCCTCACCGAGGCGAAGGCCAAGGAGCTCTACGGCGAGGACAAGGTCGTCGTCAGCAAGTTCAACGCCGGCAGCACCGGCAAGAGCAAGATCCTCAAGACGGCCGGCGACGTCAAGCTCGTCCAGGTCGCCGACGGCCCGGTGGTCGGCCTGCACATGATCGGCTCGCGCATGAGCGAGCAGATCGGCGAGGCCCAGCTCATCTTCAACTGGCAGGCCCTGCCGTCGGAGGTGGCGAGCCTCATCCACGCCCACCCGACCCAGACCGAGGCCCTGGGCGAGGCCCACCTGGCCCTCGCGGGCAAGCCGCTGCACGTCCACGGCTGATATCCGCCGGCGGACGGGCCGGGGTCAACTCCCCGGCCCGTCCGGTGTTTTCGGGGCGAACCGCTGGTACGCGGGCCGTACGGATGCCAGGATCACAGCGCGCGCGGGCACGGGCCCGCCGGTATCCAGCCACCCGGCCACAGGTGAGGACGTACCCATGAACCCGGAACACGGCGCGAACCCGGAACACGGCATCCCCGGCGGCGGGGCGAAGTCCGCCGCCGACCGCGCGGCCGGCCCCCTGCTCGGCCTCTCCACCGTCCTCGTCGGCCTCATGGCGGGGCTGTTCTTCGCCTTCGACGTCTCGGTGATGCCCGGCCTGGCCGCGGGCGACGACCGCACCTACGTCACCGCGATGCAGCACTTCAACGCCGCCATCGACGGCAACGGCCTCTTCGGCGGCGTCTTCGTCCTCGCGCTGCTCGCCACCGCCGCCGCGGCCCTCGTCGAGTACCGCCGGGGCAGACGCGGCCCCGCCGTCTGGGCGGGCGCGGCCGCCCTCGCCTACCTCGCCGTCCTGGTGATCACGTTCGCCGTGAACATCCCGCTGAACAACGAGCTCGCCGACGCGGGCGACGCGGCCAAGATGACCGGCTTCGCGGTGGTCGGCAAGTTCAAGGGCACCTGGGTCACCACGAACATCCTGCGCACCCTGCTCTGCACCGCCGCCCTCACCGCCCTCGTCCGCGCCCTCCTCCTCCACGGCCGCGCCACCCCGCGCTGACCCCCTCCCACGGCTCCGGCTACGGCTGCCCGTTCAGGACCAGCGCCCACACCAGCAGCCCGAACGACACCGCGCACAGCACCGTGCGCCCCGTGTTCGCCCGGACCCACGGGTCCTCGAACGCGCGGCGCACGGCCGCCGGGTCGGCCATGGCCTCCACCGGGCCGGCCTGCGCCAGGGCGTTGTTCAGCGGGATGTTCACCCGGGCGGTGACCACCACCGCCGGCAGGTAGGCGGCGAACGCCCCCGCCAGCGGCACCGTCGCTCCGCCCCCCGCGTCCCCCGCCAGCTGCAGGACCAGGGCGAGCCCGCCGAACACCAGCGCACCCACATAGCCCAACAGGAACCAGCCGTTGAGGATGGCCACGTTGATCCGCTGCATCGTCTCGACGACCGTGCGGTCCGACGAGGCCCGCAGCCCCGGCATCACCGCCACCGAGAAGCCGTAGAAGAGGCCGCTGACCAGCCCCGTGGTGATCGTCGCCGCGACCAGCGCCGCGAACCGTGCCGTTTCCATGCAGGTGTCCCCCTCGTGTCCCGCTGCCGCGCGCCGGTCCGATCCTACGGTCGCGAACGCGCCACGCACCGTGACGGGCGCGGACTTCCGCCCAGCAGGCGAGACGGCACCTCCTCAGGTACCCGGTGTCCGGGTACCCTCCCGCCTGGGCCCGCACGCCCGCCCCTGACGCTGGAGAGGAATCAGACGTGACCGACCCGAAGCAGAGGCTGGATGTACTGAGGGCCGACATCGAGCGTCGCAACCCCGCCCAGCCCGAGTTCCACCAGGCCGTACGCGAGGTCCTGGACACCCTCGCGCCCGTGTTCGCGGCGCGCCCCGAGTACGCCGAGGCCGGCCTCGTCGAGCGGCTCGTGGAGCCCGAGCGGCAGATCATCTTCCGGGTGCCGTGGACGGACGACCGCGGCCGGGTCCACGTGAACCGCGGCTACCGGGTGGAGTTCAACAGCGCCCTCGGCCCGTACAAGGGCGGCCTGCGCTTCCACCCGTCGGTGGACATCGGCGTGGTGAAGTTCCTCGGCTTCGAGCAGATCTTCAAGAACGCCCTGACCGGTCTGGGCATCGGCGGCGGCAAGGGCGGCAGCGACTTCGACCCGCACGGCAAGTCGGACGCCGAGGTCATGCGCTTCTGCCAGTCCTTCATGACCGAGCTCTACCGCCACATCGGCGAGCACACCGACGTCCCGGCCGGTGACATCGGCGTCGGCGGCCGCGAGATCGGCTACCTGTTCGGCCAGTACCGCCGCATCACCAACCGCTGGGAGGCCGGCGTCCTGACCGGCAAGGGCCAGGGCTGGGGCGGCTCCGAGATCCGCCCCGAGGCCACCGGCTACGGCAGCGTCCTGTTCGCGAGCGAGATGCTGGCGGTCAAGGGGGTCTCCCTCGACGGCCTCACCGCCGTGGTCTCCGGCTCCGGCAACGTCGCCATCTACACGATCGAGAAGCTCCAGCAGCTCGGCGCCAACCCGCTGACCTGCTCGGACTCCCAGGGCTACGTGGTCGACGACAAGGGCATCGACCTCGCCCTGCTCCGCCAGATCAAGGAGGTCGAGCGCGGCCGCGTCAGCGAGTACGCCGCCCGCCGCGGCCCCTCCGCCCGCTTCGTGCCCGGCGGCCGCGTCTGGGAGGTCCCGGCGGACGTGGCCTTCCCGTCGGCGACCCAGAACGAGCTGGGGGCCGACGACGCCCGCACGCTCATCGCGAACGGCGTCAAGGCGGTCTCCGAGGGCGCCAACATGCCCACCACCCCCGAGGCGGTCCACCTCTTCCAGGCCGCGGGCGTCGCCTTCGGCCCGGGCAAGGCCGCCAACGCGGGCGGTGTGGCGGTCAGCGCGCTGGAGATGTCCCAGAACGCGGGCCGCTCGGCCTGGTCCCGGGAGCGCGTCGAGGACGAGCTCGCGGGCATCATGCGCGAGATCCACCGCGTCGCCCACGAGACGGCCGCCCGCTACGACGCCCCCGGCGACTACGTCACGGGCGCGAACATCGCGGGCTTCGAGCGCGTCGCGGACGCGATGCTGGCCCAGGGCGTCATCTGACCCCCGCCCTCCCACGCCCTTCCACCGGGCCCGCACCCCGCACCGGGGTGCGGGCCCGGTCCGGTCCGGTCAGCAGGTGTGGAACGTACAGACGCGCACGTCGACGACGCCCGGCAGCCGCCGCACCTCCTCCATGAGCCGGTCCTGCGTCTGCGCCTCCGGGAAGTGGTCCGGCATCTCCACGACGAGCACGAGCCGGCCCGGTTCCATCTCCACCATCCCGGCGTCCAGCGCACCGAACTCCCGCAGCCCCTCCTTGCGCAGGTTCAGCTCCCGGTCGTGGAAGCGGTCCATGGAGTCCATCGTCGCGTGGAGGGAGGGCGGCGGCTCGTTGTCCGGGTCGGGTCCCTGAAGGGCCGACAGCACCCCGGCCGACGCGAGCACGACCGCGAGCGGCACGCCCACCGCGAACCCCGCGCCGGGGCGGTTGCCGGGCTGGACGAAGGCGGCGGTGAGCAGGAGCAGCGCGCCCGGGAGGAACACGAACATGCCGATGATCGTGCCGATCAACGACCAGGCCAGGACGCCCCACCCGATGAGGAGACAGGCGCGGGCGAAGGCCTTCGGCCGGCCCAGGGTCAGGAACGGGACGACGGCCATGACCGCCGTACTCGCACAGACGTCGAACAGGAACCCGTCCGTCATCCAGATCCACCAGGCCGCGGCCGCCACGTGGGCCACCAGCGCGGCCACGGCCCAGCCCCGCTGCCGCGCGGACACCTGCTGATGCTCGACCATCACGGAACCCCCTGTTTGAACGTGTTCAGTTGAACAGGTTCAAGATACGCCACGATCCTCCCGCCCGCACCCGTCCACCACCGCGGAACCACCCCCGTCCGGCCGGGAGTCCGCCGCCGCCACGTAACCTGGCCTCCCACCACCCCCAGGGAGTTACCGCGTGCTGACCGCACTGGACGGGACCCACGGCGACCGCGCCGACGCCCTCACCGTCGCCGGCCGTACCGCCTCGTACGAGCAACTGCTCGGCGCCGCCCGCGCCGTGGCCGCCGACGTCGCCGGCGCCCCCGCCTTCGCCGTCATGGCGACCGCCTCGCTCGAAACCGTCGCCGCCGCCGTCGGCGGACTCCTCGCCGGGGTGCCCTTCGTGCCGCTGCCCCCCGACGCCGGCCCGGCCGAGCGCGAGCACATCCTGCGCGACTCCGGCGCCGTCCCGACCACCGTCGACTTCGCCCGCCGCTCCGACGCCGCCACACCCGGCCCCGCGGACCCCCGGGACCCGGCGCTCATCCTCTACACCTCCGGCACCACCGGCCCCCCGAAGGGCGTGGTCCTCACCGCCGACGCCCTCGCCGCCGACCTCGACGCCCTCGCCGCCGCCTGGCAGTGGACCGCCGAGGACACCCTCGTGCACGGGCTCCCGCTGTTCCACGTCCACGGCCTCGTCCTCGGCGTCCTCGGCGCCCTGCGCACCGGAAGCCGTCTCGTGCACACCGGCCGCCCGACCCCGCAGGCCTACGCCGAAGCGGGCGGCAGCCTGTACTTCGGGGTGCCGACCGTCTGGTCCCGCATCGCCGCCGACCCCGGGGCCGCCGCCGCCCTGTCCGGCGCCCGCCTGCTCGTCTCCGGCAGCGCCGCCCTGCCCGCCCCCGTCTTCCGGGACCTGGAGCGCCTCACCGGCCACCGCCCCGTCGAGCGGTACGGGATGACCGAGACCCTGATCACCGTCAGCGGCCGGGCCGGCGGCGAGGTCCGCCCCGGCACCGTCGGCACCCCGCTCCCCGGCATCCGCACCCGCATCGCCGCCGAGCCGGGCGCCGACATCGGCGAACTCCAGCTGACCGGGCCCACGTTGTTCGCCGGGTACCTGGGCCGCCCGGAGGCGACCGCGGCCGCGTACACCGAGGACGGCTGGTTCCGGACGGGCGACATCGCGGCCGTCGACCCCGAGGACGGGGTCCACCGCATCGTGGGCCGGGCCTCCATCGACATGATCAAGTCGGGCGGCTACCGGATCGGCGCGGGCGAGATCGAGAACGCCCTGCTCGACCACCCCAAGGTCAGCGAGGCCGCCGTCGTCGGCGTCCCCGACACCGACCTCGGGCAGCGGATCGTGGCCTTCGTCGTCGCCGAGGGCGTCACCGGCGCCGAACTGACCGAGTTCGTCGCCGCGCACCTGTCCGTGCACAAGCGCCCCCGCGAGGTCCGCTTCGTCGCGTCCATCCCGCGCAACGCGATGGGCAAGCCGCAGAAGAAGCTCCTCCTGACCGACGAAGCCCCCGGGGCAGCCCGGTGACCACTCCCTGGATCCGCCGCTTCCACCCCCCGGCCGACCCGCACGCGGTCCCGGTCCTGGTCGTCCTCCCGCACGCCGGCGGCAACGCCTCCTACTACTTCCCGCTCTCCCGCGACCTCGCCGGGCACGCCGAGGTCCTCACCATCCAGTACCCCGGCCGCCAGGAACGGCTCGCGGAGCCCGGCCCCGACACCATCGCCGGACTCGCCGACGGGGTGGAACGGGCCCTGGAACCCTGGCGGGAACGGCCCCTCGTGCTGTTCGGGCACAGCATGGGCGCGGTCCTCGCCTACGAACTCACCCGCCGCCTGGAGGCCTCCGGCGCCGGCCCGCGCGGCCTGATCCTCTCCGGCCGCCGCTCCCCGCTCGTGCCCCGGCAGGACGACCTCCACACCCTGGACGACGAGGCCCTGCTCGCCCACGTCCAGGCACTGTCCGGCACCGACGCGGGCCTGCTGGCCGACCCGGACTTCCGGGCGCTGATCCTCCCGGCCCTGCGCAGCGACTACCACGCCGTCGGGACCTACCGCCACGCACCGGGACCGCCGCTGCGCACCCCCGTCAGCGTGCTCTGCGGGGAGTCCGACCCACGGACGAGCGTGGCCGAGGCCATGGGCTGGCGGGAGCTGACGCAGGGCGCCTTCACCTTCCGGGGGTTCCCCGGCGGGCACTTCTACCTGGCCGCCGAACACGGGGCGGTGACGGCCGCGATCGCCGAGGACCTCAGGGGGTTCACGGCTCGCTGACAGAGTCCTGACATAGGGCGATCGTGCGGGAAAGGCCGTAGGCAAGGCCGAAACGCCTCAATACATTGACGCGCATGGACCAAACCTCCGGCGAGTCCGGCATCGACCGGCGCGCCCTCGTGGCCGCCTCCGTCACCGTCGCCCTGTGGGCCTCCGCATTCGTCTCCATCCGCGCCTCGGCCGAGCACTACGGCCCCGGCGCGCTCGCGCTGGGCCGCCTCCTGACGGCGTCGGTCGCGCTGGGCACCGTCCTGCTGGTCAAGCGGACACCGCTGCCGCCCCGTCAGGCCTGGCCCGGGATCCTGGCGTCCGGGGTGCTGTGGTTCGGGCTGTACATGGTCACGCTGAACTGGGGCGAGCAGGGCGTCGACGCCGGCACCGCCGCCATGGTCGTCAACATCGGCCCGATCGTCATCGCCCTGCTCAGCGGCTGGCTGCTGAAGGAGGGCTTCCCGCCGATGCTGCTGGCCGGCATGGGCGTCTCCTTCGCCGGGGCGGTGGTCGTGGGCATGTCCACCTCCAAGGGCGGCGGTTCCTCCCTCACCGGGGTACTGCTCTGCCTGGTCGCGGCGCTCGCCTACGGGGCCGGAGTGGTCGCGCAGAAGCCCGCCCTGCGGCACGCGGACCCGATCCAGGTCACCACGTACGGCTGCTTCGTGGGCACGGCCTGCACCCTGCCGTTCGCCGGCCAGCTCCTCACGCAGCTGCCCCGGGCGCCCCTGCCGGCCACCCTCAACATGGTCTACCTGGGCCTCTTCCCGACCGCCCTGGCCTTCACCACCTGGACCTACGCCCTGTCGCGCACGACGGCGGGCCGGATGGGCGCGACGACGTACGCGGTCCCGGCGGTCGTCGTCCTCATCGCCTGGTTCGCCCTGGACGAGATCCCGGCCTGGCTCACCCTCCTGGGCGGCGCGATCTGCCTCACGGGCGTGGCCGTCTCCCGCAGGCGCGGCGCCCGCGGCCGGGCACCCCGGATCGCGGTGGCGGCGAAGTAGCCCGGTCAGGACGGCATCCGGGAGGTCAGCCGTCGCCGAACCGGCGGGCGACGCGCTCCAGGCGGCTGTGGTGCCCCTCCCACCAGGCCCGGTCGTCCGTCGGCAGGCTGTTCTTCCCCTGCGCGAGGCCGGCGGACCCGTCGACGAGCTCGCGCACGATGTCGGCGTGGCCGGCATGGCGCTGGGTGTCGGAGACGACGCGCACCAGGGCGTGATGCAGCGTCACCGCGCCGCGCTCCTGCGGCCACCACGGGACGCGGCCCGTCGCGTCGAGCGGCAGCGAGGCGATCGTGGCGCCGGAATGCTCCCAGGCCCGCCGGTAGAGCGCGACGACGTCCTCGCGCGACTCGTCCTCGGTGGCCCACATGTCCGCGTTGGGCTCCGCGTCCTGCGTGTACCACCAGGCGGGCGGCTCGGCGCCGAAGAACGGGCGGCCGAAGGTGTCGCCGAGGTAGCCCAGCTCGACGCCGGCGACGTGCTTGACCAGCCCCAGCAGGTTCGTCCCCGTGGGGGTGAGCGGACGGCGGACGGCGTGGTCCGAGAGGCCCTCCAGCTTCCAGACCAGGGCGTCCCGGCCCTCCTGCAGGGAGCGGAGGAGCTCGGCCTTGGGATCGGGTGCGGTCATGCCGGCGAGTCTGCCACCGGGCACTGACAGCCGGGCTGTCACATCCGTCCGCCGGCGCCCGTCAGGGAAGCGACACCGGGCAACGGAAGGACAACGCGATGCTGACCCACCTCATGTACGTCACCCTCTACGTCACCGACCAGGACCGCGCGCTGCGGTTCTACACGGAGCAGCTGGGCCTGGAGAAGCGCATCGACCACCCCGGACCGGACGGGCGCTTCCTCACGGTCGCCGCACCCGGCAGCCCGGTCGAGGTCATCCTGTGGGCGCACGGTTCGGCCGCAGGGCAGCCGGCCGAGGTGCAGCCGGGCGGCACGCCCGGGCCGCTCGTCCTGGAGTCGGACGACCTGCGGGCGGACTTCGAGGTCTTCCGCGAGCGCGGGGTGACCTTCGCCGGGCCGGAGCCGGAGGACTACGGCTTCGGCGTCCGCGCCGAGGCGACGGACCCGGACGGCAACCGCATCTCGCTGCGCCAGCGGGCGGCCCGCCGGTGAAGGGAGCGCGGCCGGCGCCACCCCCGCGCCCCCGCCCCCCCCCGCTCACCGACCCTTCGGGAACGCCGTGCGCAGGGCCGGGGTGCGCATCGTGAGGGCGATGCGCAGGACCGGCAGGACGCAGACCGTCTGGAGGATCGCGTACCACCACGGGCAGACGCCCGGGATCAGGTCCACGCCGGCGATCGCGAGGGGGCAGACCAGCGAGACGGTGCGCAGGCGGTCGTAGGCGCGGCGGGAGCCGTCGGCGGTGGAGAGGGTCAGGCGGTGGAGGAGTACCGCGATGAAGGGGAGCAGGATCGCCCGGGTCCACATGAACGGGTTCACCATGTGGCCCGTGCTCGCCACCGCGACGACCGCGACGAGGGCGGCCGTGGCGAGGACGCCGTAGACCTTGACGGCGGTGCGCGTCGTGGCGAAAGCGGTCCGGGCGGCGGGGGTGTCGAGGAGGGCCGGGTCGGCGTTCTTCGGGTTCGGGCCGGTCTTCGTGTTCGCGTCGGTTTCCATGGCCATGACGCTACGGAGCGGCCGGACGGCCCGGTATCGGCCTGGACCCACAGGGGGGTGGGTCCAGGCCCACTCCCCTCCCCAGCTGGGCTGTTGCGGGCTCCGGACGGTGCACAGTGGTGACATCGAACCGTGAACGGAAAGCCGAGGGGGAGCCGTGGGGACGTCGGGAGTCATCGGAGGGGAACGGCACTGGGCCGTGCGGGCCGGGGTCGGGTTCTGGCGGGGGGCCGTCGCCGCCGGGGTCTGCATGTCGGTGCCCGTGGTGTGGGCCGCCGCCGTCGGGCTGGCCGTCCTGTGCGGGGCGGAGCACCCCTGGTCGTGGATCGGGCCCGCCGTCATCGTGTGCGCCGGCACCCTGGCGCTGGCGCAGGGCGTCTGCCGGGCCGTGCGGTCGCTCGTCGCGCGGTGGACCGGTACCGCGATACCCGGCGGGTACCGGGAGGCCGGGCCGGTGATGCAGCTGTCCACCGGCTACTGGTGGAACGGCTTCAGCTACGAACGCAGCCGCCGCGACGCCGTGATGGACCAGCGGATGCGGCTGTGGTGGAGCGACCCCGCCACCTGGCGCGACCTGCGCTTCGCCGTCGTCGCCCCCTTCACCGCCGGGCTGGTGTGCGTCCTCCCGCCGGCCGCGCTCGCCGTGGCGGTCCTCGGGCTGGCCGGTGCCGGGCCGGCCGGGTCCGGGACGGCCGCCCGGCTGACCGGGGCCGTCGCGCTGGTGGTGGCCGTCGGACTCGCCCCGTACGCCTGGCGGTCCCTGCGCCGGGTCGCCGTCCGCTTCCTCGGCCCCTCCTCCGCGATGCTGCTCGCCGAACGCGTGGACGAGCTGACCTCCCAGCGCGCCGACGCCACCGTCGCGCAGGCCGCCGAGATCCGCCGCATCGAGCGGGACCTCCACGACGGCGCGCAGGCCCGGCTCGTCGCCCTCGGCCTCTCCCTGGCCACCGCCGAGGCGCTGATGGACCGGGACCCCGAGCAGGCCAAGGCGCTGATGCGGGAGGCGCGGGCCGGGGCCACCGCCTCGCTGACCGAACTCCGCGAGCTCATCCGGGGGATCAGCCCGCCGGTGCTCAGCGAGCGCGGGCTCGTCGACGCGGTGCGCGCGCTCGCGCTGGACGTCCCGCTCGACGTGGCCGTCCGGGCCGGCGGCCCGCTGCGCCTGGACCCGCCGATCGAGGCCGCCCTCTACTTCGGCGTCGCCGAGCTCCTCACCAACGCGGCCAAGCACGCCGGGGCGCACCGTGCGCACGTCTCCCTCGTACGGGACGAGACGGGCGTCGTCGTGGAGGTCGAGGACGACGGCCGCGGCGGAGCCGACGCCCGGCCCGGCGGCGGGCTCGCCGGTCTGCGCCGCCGACTGGCCGTCTTCGACGGCACGTTGGCGATCACCAGTCCCCACGGCGGGCCGACCCGTGTCAGGATGGCCGTGCCATGCGAATAGCCGTAGCCGAAGACCTGTACCTCCTGCGCGACGGGATGGTCCGCCTGATCGAGGCGTTCGGGCACGAGGTGGTGGCCACGGCCGCCACCGGCCCCGAGACCCTCGACGTCCTGCGGACGCACCGCCCGGACGTGTCCGTCGTCGACGTCCGCATGCCCCCGACGCAGTCGGACGAGGGCCTGCGCGCCGCCCTCACCGCCCGCGCCGAGATCCCCGGGCTGCCCGTCCTGATCCTCTCCCAGCACGTCGAGCAGCTCTACGCCCGCGAACTGCTGGCCGACGGCACCGGCGGCGTCGGCTACCTGCTGAAGGAGAGCGTGTTCGACGCGGAGCAGTTCATCGGCTCCCTGGAACGGGTCGCGGCGGGCGGCACCGCCATGGACCCGGCCGTCATCGCGAAGCTGCTGTCGGGCAGCGCCCCCGACCGCGGGCTGGAGCGCCTCACCGAACGCGAGCGCTCCGTACTGGCCCTGATGGCGGAGGGCCTGTCCAACCACGCCATCGCCCGCCGCCTGTTCCTCAGCGAGGGCGCGATCAGCAAGTACACGACCTCCCTGTTCGGCAAGCTCGGCATCACGGACGACGACGACACCAACCGCCGCGTCCGCGCGGTCCTCGCCTACCTGAACGCCTCGTAGCCGCCGCTACTTCTCCACGGCGTAGCGCAGCTGCGCGAAGCCGCCCAGGCTGGGGGCCTGCCGTCGCCCCATCGCTACCAGTGGCGCCAGACCTCCGCCGGAGCGATGTCCCAGGAGGTGCCCGCGATGTCCGCCGTGTGGAAGAACAGGGCCCAGGTGACGACGGAGTCGCCGGCGCGCTGCGCGCCCAGTTCGAGCTCGCACCCGTCCAAGTACAGGTCGCCGCCGAGGCTGGCCCGGAGCCCCGCGCCGTGTCGGTCGGCGTACGCCTCCGCCTCCCGGGCGAGTTCCGACGGCACGCGGCCGATCAGGCGCATCCCCGCGTGGGTGACCTGCGGGCCGAGGAGGCCGTCGACCAGCACGCACGTCAGGCCCACGCCCTCGACGAAGTAGCACTTCACCGCGGGCCGGCCCCAGCGGGACTCCGGCTTGCCGAACGCGACCCGCCACTCGGACCGGCTCGTCCGCTGCCAGGTACCGAGGTGGCTCTGCTCCGCCGTGTAGCCGTGCGCCGCCATGGTGGCGACGGCCTCGTCCCGCTCCGTCCCGAAGGTCAGCGGGCCGACGGTCCGGCGTGGGGAGTACGCCCACTGGTCCCGCTCGGAGTCGTCCAGCACCGTCCAGTAGTCCGTGTTCACCGCTTGATCATCGTTCACGGGTGGCGGTGCCGCGTCCCCGCCCCGGTCTCCTCCCCCCGTCAGACCACGAACGTGGCCTCGTTGCGGCCCAGGAGGTAACCGAGCTGTAATCGGTTGTGTGCGCCGAGTTCCTGCTTGATGGCCGCGATATGGGCCTGGAGGGAACGTTCGCTGATCCCTATGCGACGCGCGATCGCCTTGTCCGAGTAACCTTCCACCAGCAGCCGGCTGATCGACTCGCGGATCGCCGGGACCACCTCGTCGGCCGCCTTCGCGGCGTGCAGGGGGACGAAGGGAAAGGGTTTCGCCCGGTCCCAGGCCTTGTCGAACGTGTCGCGGAGAAATCGTACGATAGTCGGTTCGGTAATCGAGATCGCCGTGGTACGTTCCTCGTTCGCGGAAATGAAGGCGACGTCGTCCACGATGATCAGCCGGTCGAAGAATTCTTCGAGCGTCCGGACTTGCGCCCCATATTCCGTCACCGCGCGGACGTATTCCTTCGTCGCCTCGTCGAATCTCGTGGTGTGCTGATACAGGGTCCGCATCGCGATCCCCGCGGAGATTTGCCGGCGTACGGATTCCAGCGCGTCCTTCAGCACCGCGCTCGGCCGCGCCCCGTCGGGCTGGGCGGTGAGGATGTCCCGCCGGACCGCGCCCAGGGCCTCGTTGATCGCCGTCGAGATGCTGCCCAGGCCGTGCAGGTACCGCACGCCGGGCCCGACCACCTCCTCGGCCGGGGGGGCCGCCTCGGCGGTGGCCGCCGGGGCGGGGAGCGCCGCCTGCTGCGCGGCCTCCTGCGCCAGCAGGCCCAGGTGCGTTGCGAGTTCCCGCAAGAAGGCCTGCGGCTCCCCCGCCGTGGCCTTGCACAGCTCCTCAGGTGCACCGCTCTGTGCGGTTTTGACGTATTTGACTACGTCCACTACCCACCCCTGTCTGTCCGGTATGGAGCTGTTTGCGGCGGTTGAGACCCCGTGGGTTCCCGCAATGCGTAAACCGGAGCCATCGTAGGTCTAGTTCCTCTCGAGCGGGCAGGGGAGATTTGGTCTCACCGCAGGAACGAACACACCGAGAAGGCGCACCGGAGATCGAGACCACCCGGATACCGCCTCGGTTTGGCGTTCCTGGAATGTCCGAACACGAAACGACTCGAGGGGACTGGGCAAAATGGGGAAGAACCGCATGGTGACTCGTCCGGCCAACCGTGTTTCGGGAATCCGCGGACGCGTGGTTCTCGCGACGGCCGGCGTGGCCCTCGGGCTCGGCACGGCGGTCGCCGGCTTCGCCGCCCAGGCCGCCCACGACGGCTCCCCCGCCGGTTCCGTCACCCACCTGCGCTCCGGCGACGTCGGCTGGAACCTGGTGAACCCGCACGTCGTCGCCGGTGAGAACGGTGAGGCGGGCGACGTCGGGTGGAACAACCCGCAGCCCGCCACCACCCCGGCGCCCACCCCGAGCTCCTCCGACGACGTTGGCTGGAACTGATCGCCCACCGGCGCCCCGTCCTGCACTGCGTCCCCTCCCGCCACTGACCCACCGGCAAAGGAATGGCTGATCCTCGTGGTTGCCTCACCCTGGTTCCTGACCTCCGAGACCGCCGCGGGACTTGACTCCGACGCCGTCCGTGTCTACTGCTTTCCGCACGCCGGCGGGAACCCCCGCACCTTCCTCGGATGGCAGCCCGCCCTGGACGGCCACGCCCTGGTCGCGGCCGTCTGCCCGCCCGGCCGGGCGCACCGCTTCCGCGAGCCGGCCCCGGTCTCCCTCGCCGCCCTCGCCGACGGCGCCGCCGCCGCCATCGCGCTCGCCGAGGACCGCCCCGGCATCCGGGCCCGGGCCCTGCCGCCCTTCCTCCTCTTCGGCCACAGCTTCGGCGCCGCCCTGGCCTTCGAGGTGGCCCGCCGCCTCGACGGCGTACACGGCTTCGCCGGACTCGTCGCCTCCGGGTGCGCGGCCCCCTCCCTGCTGCCCACCCCCCGCGTCGTGGAGACGGCCCGCCTGGAGGGACGCGCCTTCGCCGAGGCCGTCGGCTTCTTCGGCGGCCTGCCGCCCGAGGTGGTGCGGGACGAGGCCCTGCAGGAGCTCCTCCTGCCGCACCTCAAGGCCGACTTCCGCATGGTCGCCGCCCACCGCCACCACCCGGGCCCGCCGCTGACCGTCCCGGTCACCCTCCTCAACGGCACCGACGACCCCCACGTCGGCCCCGCCGCGCTCGACCCCTGGTCCCGGGAGTGCGCCACCCCGCCCGAGCGCCAGTGGACGGCCGGCGGCCACTTCTACTTCGAGGACCGGCCGGACGCCGCGACCTCCCTCCTGAGCTCCCTCGCACACGCGGCGGCGGCCGCCGCGAAGGTGACGAAGCCGGCCGCCTCCGGATCAACCGCCCCCGGTGCTGAGTACGTTGAGCTGATCTGACAGCCCCGCCCCCCGTACGAAGCCACCCCTGCGAGGACCCCTCATGAACCGCACCCGCCCCAGCGCCGACCCCGCCGCCCGACTCCGGCGCGGCGAAGCCTTCCGCGCCCTGCACACCGGCCCGGCCCCCTTCGTCGTCCCCAACCCCTGGGACGCCGGCACCGCCCGCATCCTGGCCTCCTTCGGCTTCGCCGCCCTCGCCACCACCGGAGCGGGCCTCGCCCACAGCCTCGGCCGCCCCGACGGCGCCAACCGGCTCACCCGCGCGGAGCTCCTCGCCAACGCCACCGCCATCGTCGACGCCACCGGACTCCCCGTCACCGCCGACCTCGAAAGCGGCTTCGGCGAGCGCCCCGAGGACGTCGCCGAGACCATCCGCCTCGCCGCGGAGGCCGGCCTGGCCGGCGGCTCGATCGAGGACGCCACCGGCCGCGACGCGGACCCGCTGCGCCCCCTGGACGAGGCCGTCGAGCGGGTCGCGGCCGCCGTGGAGGCCGCGAAGGGGCTCGACTTCCCCTTCACCGTCACCGCCCGCGCCGAGAACTTCTTCCTGGGCCGCCCCGACCTCGACGACACCATCCGCCGCCTCCGGGCGTACGAGGCCGCGGGCGCCGACGTGCTCTACGCCCCGGCCCTGCCCGACGCCGAGGCGATCCGCGCCGTCTGCGCCGCCGTCTCCGCGCCCGTCAACGTCCTGATGACCGGCGCCCTGAAGCTCTCCGTCGCCGAACTCGGCGCCCTCGGCGTCCGCCGGATCAGCACCGGCTCCGCCCTCTCCCGCGCCGCGCTCGGCGCCCTCACCCGCGCCGCCCGCGAGATCACCGGGTCCGGCACCTTCGGCTTCGGCCTGGACGCCCTCCCGTACGCCGAGGCCAACGCGCTGCTGGCCGCCGAGCCCGGCGCCCCCGCCCCGAACGCCCCGTCCGCCGCCGACCGAGAGAGCGATCCGGCACCGTGAGCCTTCCGCACGCGACACCCACCGCGCCCGTCGCACCCACCGCGCCCGTTGCGCCCCTTGCGCCCGCCGGCCCGGGGGCCCGACCGGCCCCCGCCGCGGCCGTCCACCTGTCCGCGCCCCGCTACGTCCTCGGCGAGCTCCGCGCCGACCACACCACCATCGAGGGCCTGCGCGAGCGGGCCCGCCGGTTCGGCATGCCGCCCCGCGCCGAACTGTGGGGCTGGGGCTCGGTCCACCGCACGGCCAAGTCCCTGGAGACCCTGGCCGCCGAGACCGCCCGCGCCACCCTCGACGGCGCGGGCGCCGCCCCCGCCGACGTGGACTGCCTGATCCTGTGCTCCACCCGCTTCCCCGGCGGCCCCCGCACCCACGGCACGTTCGTCGAGAACGTCATGGCCGCCACCGGGCTCGGCGCCGCCGCCTTCACCGGCCTCACCCTCGGCCGCTGCGCCAACCTCCTCGCCGGCATCCGCACCGCGCAGGCGTACGTGGCCTCCGGCATGCACCGCACGGTCATGGTCGTCACCGCCGACCGGGTCACCGACGAGTCCGTCCGCATGGAGAACTTCGCCCTCTTCAGCGACGGCGCCGCCTCCTGCCTGATCAGCGCGGATCCGCTCGGCCCCGACGCCTACGAGGTCGTCGCGGGCGCCGGCGCACAGGACCCGGCCGGACTCGACTGGTCCAACGAGATCAGCTCCGACCTGGCCCGCGAGGTCAACCGGCGGATCCTCGACGAGGCCGCCATGAAGACCGGTGACGTCCTCGGCGTGCTCCACGCCAACCTCTACAAGCCGCTGGTCGTCCTCAAGGAGCGCCAGGCCGGCTTCACCCGCGAGCAGCTGTTCCTCGACAACATCCCCCGCGTCGGCCACTGCTTCGCCGCCGACCCCCTGATCAACCTGGTCGACCGCGCCCGCGCCGGGGCCCTGACGCCCCACGGGCACTACCTGCTGGCGTCGAGCGTCCCGGGCGTACGGATCGCCGTCCTCCTCCGAGCCCTCCCGACCCCCACCCACCCCACCGCCCCCGAGGCCGAGTCCGCCGCCGAAACCGCTCCTCCTCGCGGCGCGCCCGGCACCGCGCCCGCCCCCGAGGCCGCCGCCCCGCCCGGCGGAGCGCCCCGCCCCGCACCCGCCGCCCCGCCTCGCGGAGCGCCCCGTACCCCCTCCCACGCCACCGAAGGGTCTCCGGCATGAGCGCGCCCCTCACCCCCGACGAGGGCACCTCCCTCGACATGGCGCGCAACTTCTACGCGCCCGCCTTCACCCTGCCCGACCTGACCACCTCCCTGCCCTCCGGCCCCTTCGAGGCCTCCCCGCAGGGCGCCGCCGAGGCCGCGCGGATCACCGCCGGGGCGCCCGCCGACCTGTTCCGGCGCCTGATCGCCGACCAGGAGAGCGAGGCCGTCCTGCTCGCCGCCCGCCGCGTCCTCGCCGCCTTCCTGACCCCGGGCGACGAGGACCCCGCCCCGGGGCCCGACGCCGACGCCGACGCGGACGCCGTCGCCGTCCACGTCCTGGCCGCCCGCGCCGAACTCGCCGCCGTCCTCGGCCCGCTGCGCACCCACCCCGACCCCCGGATCCGCGCCGCCGTGCTGCGCCAGCGCGCCCCCCTCGCCCTGACCGGCGGCTGCTGGCTCGACACCCTCTCCCAGGCCGCCACCCAGCCCGCCGAGATCGTCGGCCGCCTCTTCGGCCAGCACTGGCTGCTCCAGGGCGAGGGCACCTTCGAGGCCGGGCTGCTCGGCCGCCGCCGCCGGGCCCTCGTCGGCCACGGGATCCATCTCCCCGGCGTGGAGTCCGCCGCCTTCCTCGACGCGGCCGGAGCCCGCCCGCTCACCGCCCTGCACGGCGCCTTCCACCTGGCCCTGTCCCGGCTGCCCGCCTCCTTCCTCCCCGAGGTCGTCGGCGTCCACTACGCCGCCCACGCCCTCGGCCTCGACGAACTCCTCCTCGGCACCGAACCGATGCTCGCCGAGGCCGACGTACGGCCCGTGCTCGCCGCCTACCTCGCCTTCACCGAGGACTCCCCGACCGGCCCCGCCGACCGCCGCCGCGCCCTGGCCGCCGTACGCCTCCTGCTGCGCCTGGAGCGCGAGCACACCGCCGCCCTCGCCGAACTCGCCGCCTGGCACGACGGACTGTCGCTGGACGCGAAGGTCGCCCGGATCGTCGAACGGCACGCCCCGCACGCCGGCCGCCAGCACGGCGCCGTGCGCCTCGGCACCCGGCGGCTCACCGACTGGCTCGACACCGGCGACCTCGACGCCGCCGCCTTCGTCCGCGAACTGCGCGGCTCCCGCCAGCTGAGGCCCGCCCGCGACGGCGGCCCCTGCCGCTTCCTGAAGGCCGTCAAGTTCGGCGGCCCCATGTTCGGCATCTTCGACGAAGCCGAGGCCGCCGTCCTCACCGCCTGGGCCCGGGCCGTCGCCGACGGCGAACCCGCCGGCGCGGACCTCACCCCCCTCACCGCAGGGGACGCCCCCGCCCGCGTCTGGAGCGGGCGGCTCGCCGCCGCCGACCCCGCCGACATCCTGGTGGGCGAACCCGAAGGCCCCCAGGACCACCGCCGGTTCTTCCACCGGCTCGTCAACTTCGAGCACCACCCCAGCGTGCTGCCGCTCGCCCGCGCCCGCGCCGAGGCCGGCCTCGCCGAGGCCGAGGTCCTCTTCGAGCACGGCGCCGAAGGCCTGCTCACCGACGCCTCCTGGTTCCCGTACACCCCCGAGGCCCTGCTGGAGCGGGTCGAACGGATCTACCGGGACAAGCTCGTGGACCCGTACGAGCCGCTCACCGAGATCCCCTCCCGCGACGAGGTGGTCTTCGAACAGTCCACGTACGCCCTCGGCAGCCTCATCGACGGCGCCTGGGCGCACCGCGTCGGCAACCTCGGCCGCCGCGGCCGGCGCAGCGACGACATGATCTTCTCCATCTACGCGGACGAGATGGGCCGCGGCGACATGGCCAAGAACCACATCACGCTCATCCACAAGGTCCTGGCCAGCATGGACATGGACCTCCCGCACATCCGGCAGGAGGCCTTCCTGCACCAGGGCGAACTGCCGGACCACCTGTACGGCTTCTCGATCCACCAGCTCTGCCTGTCGCTGTTCCCCGACAGCCTCTACGAAGAGATCCTCGGCTACAACCTGGGCATCGAGATGTTCGGCCTCGGCGCGATGCGGATGCACGAGATCCAGAAGCTGCGCCGGCACGGCCTCGACGCCTCCTACGAGGAGGCCCACCTGTCCATCGACAACTTCTCCGCGGGCCACGCCCGCCAGTCCGCCGACCTCGTCGTCGCCCACCTCGACGAGGTCCGCCACCTCTCCGGCGAGGAGGCCGTGCGGCGCGCATGGCGGCGGATCTGGCGCGGCTACGCCTCCTTCGCCTTCTTCATCGAACACGCCCTGGTCAAGCGGGTGCGCGCGGCGGCGGCCGAGGACGCCGGCGCCCCCGCCGAGCTGGTCATCTGAGGAGCCGGACCATGGAACCCACCACGAGCTTCGACCCCGAGGTGCTCGCGCTCCCCTTCTACGAGGACTCCCACCGCCGCCTCGCCGCGGCGGCCGGGACCTGGTGCGACGGCAACCGCGTCCTGTGGGAGGAGGCCCGCGCCCTCGCCCCGGACGACGCCGGACGCCGCCTCGTGCGCGCCCTCGGCACGGCGGGCTGGCTCGCCGAACTGGACCCGCGGGGCGTCCCCGTGGACGACTTCCGGGCGGTGTGCCTGCGCCGCGAGGCCCTCGCCTACGCCGAGGACCTGGCCGACTTCGCGTTCTCCATCCAGGCGCTGGCCGCCACCCCGCTGCTGCGCTTCGGCAGCGAGGCGCAGCGCCGCCGGTACCTGCCGGGGATGGCCGCCGGAACCCTGATCGGGGCGTTCGCGGTGTCCGAGAAGGAGGCCGGCTCCGACCTGGCCTCGGTCGGGCTGGAGGCGGTGCGCGAGCGGGACGGCTCGTACCGGCTGGGCGGCCGCAAGGCGTGGATCGCCAACGGCACCATCGCGGACGTGTTCGTGGTCATCGCCCGCACGGGGGAGGGACCGGGCCCGCTGGGGCTGTCGGCGTTCCTGGTGCCGGCCGGCACGCCCGGGCTGCGGGTCGAGCGGGTCGACGCCATCGCCCCGCGCTCCTTCGCCCACCTCGCCTTCGAGGACTGCCGGCTGCCGGCCGACGCGGTGCTCGGGCGGCCGGGGAAGGGGTTCGTGGTCGCCGTGGACCTGCTGGAGCGGTTCCGCACCACGGTCGGCGCGGCCGCCCTCGGCTTCGCCCGGCGCGCCTTCGACACCGCGCTCGCGCACGTGCTGGCGCGGGAGGCGTACGGGGCCGTGCTGTTCGACCTCCAGCTGGTCAAGGCCCGGCTCGCCGACATGGAGGTCCAGCTGAACGCGGCCTCGCTGCTGGTGGCCCGGGCCGCCTGGGAGACCGACCGGGGCAGCCGCCGCTTCGCCCGGCACTCCAGCATCGCCAAGGTCCACGCCACCGAGGCCGCGCAGGAGGTCGTGGACTCGGCGGTGCAGCTGCTGGGCGCGGCGGGCATCGTCCGGGACTCCGTCACCGAGCGGCTGTACCGGCAGATCCGTTCCCTGCGCATCTACGAGGGCACGTCGGAGGTGCTGCGGATGGCCATCGCCGGCTCCCTGGACATGCGCAGGGCGGCCCGAGTGGCCGCCTGATCATCGAGCACGACCCGCCCCACCCGTAAGACCGTTCAACGAGGAGTTCAGTGGTGACCAGCACCGTCCAGCCCACCCCCGTCGAGGCCGTGCGCCTCGCGGACCCCTACCCGTACTACGCGCGCCTGGTCGCCGAGCGCCCGTTCGCCTTCGACGAGGCGCTCGGGGCGTGGGTGGCCGCCGACGCGGCCGCGGTGCGCGCGGTGCTGGGCAGCGGCGCGCTGCGGGTGCGGCCCGTGGCGGAGCCGGTGCCGGCCGGGATCGCGGGGACGGCGGCGGGGGAGGTCTTCGGCGAGCTCGTACGGATGACGGACGGTGCGGCGGCGGCCCGGCTCAAGGGGGTCGTGGCCGGGGCCCTGGCCCGCGCCGACCTCGGGCGGGCCGGCGCGCTGGCGGCCCGGTACACCCGGGAGGCGCTGGCGGGGGGCGGCGAAGTCCCGTACGAGGAGCTGATGTTCGGGGTTCCGGCCCGGGTGGTGGCCGCCCTGTCGGGCCTCACGGACGGCGCCGACCGCGAGGCGGCCCGCGCGATCGGCGACTTCGTCCGCTGCATCCCCGCCTCCGCGACGGGGGACGACCACCGCGCGGCGGCGACGGCGGCCACCCGCCTCCGCGACCTCCTGGCCCCACCCCTCGCCGCGGCCTCGGCCACCCCGTCCGGGACGCCCACCGCGCCGGAGACCTCGCCCGGCCCCCGGCCGTGCACGGACCGGGGGACACC
>NZ_JBHVUQ010000015.1:0-71210 GCF_042884105.1 Streptomyces sp. NPDC058157 | reverse complement strand
CGACGAAGGAGGGCCCTTGACAGGGCGGCCCGACGCGGAAGGACGATGAGACTGGCGGGAAACCCCCAACCCTCTCTGAGGGAGCCCAGCTCAAGTCCCGTCCCTCCTGGTCCCGGTCGGCTGTCCCGTCACCGCCCGGCGGGACGCCGTGCCCCACCCACCCGCCCCGCACCCGGGGAGGCGGGAGTTACAGCGCCGACTCCCACGTCACCGTCGTTCCCCGGGTGCCCGTCTCCGTCTCCGTGTGGCCGTCGTCCGAGACCGTGAGGCGGACGCGGGAGGGGGTGGCGTCGATCTCGACGTCGATGGTCGTGACCTCGCGGCGGCGGTGCGCGGCTGCCAGGGCGCTGCGGAGGGTGGCCAGGAGGGCGTCCGTCACGCGGTCCGGGAGCAGGGCGTCGACCGCGCCCGCGAAGTGCACCGACGGCTGGAAGCCCAGCAGGACCGCCGCCCCGCCGGTTTCGCGCAGGACCCGGCCGCGGAAGGTGGTCGGGGCGTCCGTCGGGGGCTGCTGGAGGGCGAAGATGGCCGTGCGGACCTCCTGGATGGTGGAGTCCAGTTCGTCCACGGCCCGGCCGAGCTCGTCGCCGACGTTCTCCGAGTCGCCCGCCGGGGCGTTCGAGGAGCGGCGCCGGGTGCTCTCCAGCATCATCTCCGTCGCGAACAGCCGCTGGACGACCAGGTCGTGCAGGTCGCGCGCGATCCGGTCGCGGTCCTCGTACACCGCGAGCTGCTCGCGGTCGTGCTGGGCGTCGGCCAGGACCAGGGCGAGGGCCGCCTGGGAGGCGAACTGGGAGGCCAGGAGCCGGTCCACGGCGTCGTACGGGCGGCCGCCCCGGGCCCTGGGCAGGGCGAGGGTGCCGATCAGCTGGCCGCCGCTCTGGAGCGGGAGCATCATGCTCGGCCCGAAGCGTTTGCGCACGTGCGTGGTCATCCGGGGGTCGGTCGCCGAGTCCTCTATGAAGACGGGTTCACCGCCCAGCAGTTGCACCAGCACCGGCGAACCCGGGGCGATGGTCGTGCCGACCAGGTCGCCGGGGTCCCCTTGTGTGGAGGCGGCCACGATCTCCATGCCGCCCTCCGGCGTCGGCTGGAGCACCACCCCGGCCGCCGCGTCCGCGAGCAGCCGGGCCCGTTCGGCCACGCACATCAGGGCGTCGGCAGCCGGCCGCCCCGCCAGCAGGGTGGTGGTCACGGCGGCCGCGCCCTCGATCCAGCGTTCCCGGCGGCGGGCGGTCTCGTAGAGGCGGGCGTTCCCGATCGCTATCCCGGCCTGCGAGGCCAGGACCCGCATCAGCGCGAGGTCCTCGTCCGTGAAGGGGCCGCCGCCGCGCTTCTCGGTGAGGTAGAGGTTCCCGAAGACCTCCGTGTGGACGCGGATGGGCACGCCCAGGAAGCTGCGCATGGGCGGGTGCCCGGGCGGGAAGCCGGCCGAGCGGGGGTCCTGGGTGAGGTCGTCCAGCCGCAGCGGCCGGGGGTCGGCGATCAGGGCGCCGAGCACGCCGCTGCGGCCGTCCGGCAGCCGGGGGATCGCGGCCCGTTCGGCCTCGCTCATCCCGGCGGTGAACAGCTGGGTCAGCCGGCCGCGCTCGGGGTCGACGACCCCGAGCGCGCCGTAGCGGGCTCCGCACAGGTCGGTGGCGGAGTCCACGACGTGCTGGAGGGTGGCCTGGAGCTCCAGCTCCGAGCCGACGCTGAGGACGGCGTCGAGCAGCACCGGCAGGCTGGACGGCGCCGCGCCGGCCACCGTCCCGCCCGGCCCGGGTCCCGGGTCCGCGCCCGCCCCGGTGCCGCCCGCCCCGGTGCCGGCAGGCCCGTGCGTCATTCGGCCAGCGGGTTGAGGACCATCGGGGCGATCTTCCCTTCGAGCATCGCGCCGAGACCCAGTACGGCGCACACGTCGGGCCGTTCCGCGATGGCCACGGGCATTCCGGTGGAATCCCTCAGCATCTGGTCCAGCCCCGGCAGCAGGGCGCTGCCTCCCACCATCATGATCCCCCGGTCCGTCAGGTCCGCGACCAGGTCCGGCGGGCAGTCGCGCAGCACCTTGCCGATGCCGTCGAGGACGGCCGTCAGCGGGGTGTGGATGGCGTCGCGCACGGCGGCCGTGTCCACGTGGACGGAGCGGGCCAGTCCGGTGGCCACGTCGCGGCCGTGGATCAGGGTGGAGGCGGGGCCGTCCGGGGTGATGCCGTTGCCGTGGAGGGCCACCTGGAGGGGGCGGACGGCCTGGCTCGGCAGCATCAGCTCGTGGGCGTGGCGCAGGTGCTGGACCACCGCGTGGTCGATGGCCTCGCCGCCGACAGGGATCCGTTCGGCGGTGACGATCGAGCCGAGGGAGAGCACCGCCACCTGGGTGGCCGCCGCTCCGCACACCATGATCATCGTCGCGGTCGGCTGCTCCACGGGCAGGCCGCAGCCGACGGCCGCCGCGATCAGGGTGTCGACCAGCTCGACGCGCCGCGCCCCCAGTCCGACCATCGTCTCGACGGCCGCGCGCTGGGCCAGCGGGTCGGCGTCGTGCGGGGTGCAGCAGGCGGCGCGCAGCCGGGGCTTGCGGCGCAGGGCGCGGCGGAGCTTCTCGCCGAGGAGGTGACGCAGCATCCGCTGGGCCATCTCGATGTCGACGACGGTGCCGCCGGAGACGGGGCGGACGACGCGGATGTAGTCGGGCGTGCGGCCCGTCATCCGTTCGGCGAAGGTGCCGACGGCGATGAGGGCGCCGGTGCGGGTGTTGACCGCGGCGACGCTGGGCTCGTCGACGACCAGTCCGGCGCCCTTCACGTAGACGCGGGTCCTCGCGGCTCCCAGGTCGACGGCGACGTGGCAGCGGCGCAACTGCTCAAGACTGACGGTCACGGCAGGTCCTCCCGAGAGCGCTTGGTGCAGAAGGGGACCGGCGGACGCCGGTCGCAATTCATATCTTCTCGGGTCAATAGGGCATAGCGCCCGCTGGAATGCTCCGGCCGGGGCGTGTCGTACGGGGCGGACGTGCTGCACGGGGGTGGATTTCTGTACTGACAGGCAGCACCATGCGCGCACCATCCGCGCTACCCGTGCGTAACAAGGTAAGGGGACCCGATGCTGACGCCCCGCCAGAAACTCCTGGCACTCCTGACCCTCTGCCTCACCCTTTTCGCACCGGTCCCGGCCCATGCCGCGGCCGCCGGACCGGCCGCCGCCCGCAATCCGGTGGTCTTCGTGCACGGATACAACGCCGACCCCGGCGTGTGGGGTTCCCTGCGCGCGGACCTGCGGGCCGACGGGTACGCGGACTCCGAGCTGTTCTCGTTCGGCTACGACACCCACCAGTCCGTCAACGAGGTGCTCTCCGGCCGCCTCGCCGCCTACGTGGACGAGGTCCGCCGCCGGACCGGCGCCGCCCGGGTGGACGTCGTGGGCCACTCCTTCGGCTCGCTCGTCAGCCGCTGGTACGTCAAGTACGGCGGCGGCGCCGCGACCGTGGACCACTGGGTCTCGCTGGCCGGCCCCAACCACGGCACCTCCACCGCCTGGGCCTGCGCCCTGTGGGACCAGGCGTGCCGTGACATGACCCCGGGCTCCTACGTGGTGAAGAACCTCGCCGCCGGGGACGAGACCCCGGGCGAGGTGAAGTACGCGACCTTCTGGTCGGACTGCGACGAGGTGGTCAACCCCGACAGCAGCGTCCCGCTCGCCGGGGCCCTCAACACCCCGGTCGGCTGCCTGAAGCACAACGACCTGCTCGGCGACGCCGCCACCTCGGCCGGGGTCCGCGCCTTCCTGCGCTCCTAGGGGGTGTCCGCGAGGGGGTGGTGCCGGGCGCAGGGTTCCTCGGGTGACCACGGAACCCAGGAGAGGGCGTCGCGCCAGCCCGGCCGCCCGCAGGCCCAGCCCTGGACCACCTCGGCCACGGGTTCCACCGCGAAGACCTCGTGCGTACGGGGCACCCAGGCCTGGAAGTGCCGGTCCGGGCCGCCCTCGCGGTATTCCACCTGGTAGCTCAGGTCGTCATTGAGGAAGACCTGCATGTAGTACTGGTCGGCGGGCTCGAGGTCGAGCCGCCGCACGATGACGAACCGCCACCGGAGGTTCATGTCGGCCAGCAGGTCGTGCAGCTGGTCCGGGGACGGGTCGTCCCAGGTCGTCCCGTCCGCCTCGACGGCTTGCAGCACCGGTGTTCCCGTCATGCCGCCGACCCTAGCGGGTGTCCCGACAGGGCCTAGCCCCCGCCTCCTCCGCCGGCTGCACCCGCTGGAGCAGCCCGTACGTGAACTCCGCCACCAAGGCCCGCCCCGACGCGTCGAACGCCAGCCGCCAGCGCGTCGGCGCGGTGCCCTCCATCGGCCGGGCCGGTGCGAAGGCGCGGGCCACCTCGTCCACCGTCGCCGCCCAGGGGAGCAGGTCCGCCTCCGTCTCCAGTACGGGCCCCCGCACGCCCGGGGCGCGCACCAGCCACTCGTTCCACACCGCCCCGTCCGGCGCGGCCAGCACCTCGAAGCGCAGCTCCGGCCAGAGCGGCACCGGCCACAGCAGCGCCTCGCACTCCAGGTCCCCGATCCGGCGCCGCGCGGCCGACTCCGGCGGTCCGAGCACCGACCGGTAGCGGGCCAGCGCCCCGCGCGACCTGGGTGAGCGGACCATGGCCTGCCAGCGCCGGTTGGCCTCCCGCTGCTCGGCCGGGCTCGCCCCCAGCCGCAGCCGGGCCGCCTCCGCGAGGTCGGGCTGGAAGTCCGCCATCCTGCGCAGCAGCACCAGCTGGAAGGCGCCCGGCCCGAAGGCTCCCGGACGGCCCGGATTCGGGGTCGCGGTCATGGAGGCCACCATTCCACACATAATCCTCACGCTCCCGGAATACTTATGTTGCCGGGGACCGCGTAGCCTGCGGGCGCCATGAACTACTTCTGCCCCGACTGTCAGAGGCACCTCAACGGAGCGCTCGCGTGCGCCGGCTGCGGGACCCCGGCCGAGTATCTGGTGGCCGCCACGCCCACCGCCCCCGCCGGGGCGCACCCGGGCCCGGAGCCGCAGCCGGCGCTGGCCGAGGTGTTCGCGGACTCCCTCGTCGTGCTGACCGCCCCCCACCAGGGCCGCGCCGGTACGCGCAAGCGCGCGGCCTCCCGCCGCAGGCGGGGGCGGACCGCCCTGGCCGTCGGCCTGGGGCTGGTGCTCGCGACCGGGGGCTCGATCGCCGTGGCCCGGATCGCGGGCGACGACGAGGGCGTGAACCGGGCCGACCGGGTGGAGCTCACCGACAGCGGACCCGCGCAGCCCGACGCCCTGCCCAGCGAGGCTCCGGCCGCGCCCTCCGCCCTGCCGAAGGGCACCGGCGGGGCGGTGAAGACGGCCCGGCCCAGCGGGAGCCCGAGCGGGTCGGCGTCGGCGAGCCCGAGCGAGAGCGCCTCCGCCCCGACGGAGACCCCCTCGCAGAAAGGTTCCGGCGCAGGAGGAGCCGTAAAGACGACGGCGCCGGGGAAGCCGGCGCCCACCGCTTCCGCCACCGCGCAGCCGCCCACGGCCAAGCCGAAGCCCACCCCGAAGCCGAAGCCGACCAAGGACGACTGCTGGCTGTTCTGCTGGTGAGCCGGGGCGCCGTCCCGGCGACGGGCCTCAGCCCAGCATCCGCCTGAGCAGGTCCCGCAGCGCCGTGCGCTCCTCCGCGGAGAGGCCCGCCAGCGGTTCGCGTGCGAAGTCCAGGGACTCGCGCAGCCGCTCCGCCGTCTCGGCCCCCTCCTCCGTGGGCGCGGCCAGCTTCACCCGGCGGTCGGCCGGGTCCGGGCGGCGTTCGACCAGGCCGCGGGTTTCGAGGCGGTCGATGATGCCGGTGACGTTGGACGGCTCGCAGCGCAGCTTCTGCGCGATGCGGCGCATGGGCAGCGGCTCCAGCGACAGCAGCGTCAGGACCTTCGCCTGGGCGCCGGTGAGCTGGTGGCGGGCGGCCGCCTCCTCGTACTCCATGTGGTAGCGGGCCACGACGTCGCCGATGAGCTCGACGACCTCGACGGTCACTGGATCTGCGCGACGACTGGACATGGCACCAGCGTACCCATTTGCTTGACAACATGAAATATCCAGGAGCATGGTTGTTTCAGGACGTGAAGCATTCCGCTTCCCGCCCGCCTCCCCTCCCACTTCCTGGAGCCCTCATGTCTCAGATCCCCGCCGTCAGCCGCGAGTGGCACCTCGTCCGCCGTCCGCAGGGCTGGCCCGTGGCCGAGGACTTCGCCCTCCGTGAGGTGCCCGTCTCCGCCGAGCCCGGCGCCGGCCGGATCCTGGTCCGCAACCTCCACATGTCGGTCGACCCGTACATGCGCGGCCGGATGAACGAGACCAAGTCCTACATCCCGCCCTTCCAGCTCGACGAGCCGATGCAGGGCGGCGCGGTCGGCGAGGTCGTCGCCTCCGACGCCGAGGGCTTCGCCGTCGGCGACCACGTCCTGCACATGCTGGGCTGGCGCGAGTACGCCGAGCTCGACGCGAAGCACGCCACCAAGGTCGACGCCTCCCTCGCCCCGCTCTCCGCCTACCTCGGCGTCCTCGGCATGCCGGGCCTGACCGCCTACGCGGGCCTCTTCGAGGTCGCCTCCTTCAAGGAGGGCGACTCCGTCTTCGTCTCCGGCGCGGCGGGCGCGGTCGGCAGCCTGGTCGGCCAGTTCGCGAAGATCAAGGGCGCCTCCCGGGTGATCGGCTCCGCCGGCTCGGACGAGAAGGTGACGCTCCTCACCGAGAAGTACGGCTTCGACGCCGCCTTCAACTACAAGAACGGCCCCGTCGCGAAGCAGCTGAAGGAGGCCGCCCCCGAGGGCATCGACGTCTACTTCGACAACGTCGGCGGCGACCACCTCGAAGCCGCCATCTCCGAGATGAACCCGCACGGCCGCGCCACCCTGTGCGGTGCGATCGCCGGCTACAACGAGACCGAGCCCACCCCCGGCCCGCGCAACCTCACCCTGGTCATCGGCAAGCGCCTGCGCCTCCAGGGCATCCTGGTCGGCGACCACGCCGCCCTGCAGTCCCAGTTCGTCAAGGACGTGGCCGGCTGGCTGGCCTCCGGCGAGCTCCGCTACGACGAGACGGTCGTCGAGGGCGTGGAGAACGCGACCGACGCCTTCCTCGGAATGCTGCGCGGCGAGAACACCGGAAAGATGATCGTCACGTTCACCCGTTAGGCTCCCTCCATACCGTCGCGATCGTGGGCGCGAGTCGCGGCGACTATCTGGAGGATCCGTTTTCATGTCCATCACCCAGTCCGACGTCGCGTACACGGCCGTCGCCACCGCCGAGAACGGCCGTGACGGCCGCGTCGCCACCAACGACGGCCAGCTCGACGTCGTCGTGAACCCGCCGAAGGAGCTCGGCGGCAGCGGCGCCGGCACCAACCCGGAGCAGCTGTTCGCCGCCGGCTACAGCGCCTGCTTCCAGGGCGCCCTCAGCGTCGCGGCCCGCAACGAGAACGTCGACGTCACCGGCTCCACCGTGACCGCCGAGGTCGGCATCGGCAAGAACGACGAGGGCTTCGGCATCATCGTCAAGCTGACCGCCTCGATCCCGAACGTGGACGCCGCCGTGGCGAAGGACCTGGTCGAGAAGGCCGACCAGATCTGCCCCTACTCCAAGGCGACCCGCGGCAACATCACGGTCGAGCTGAACGTCGCCTGACGCTCGCGCGCCGCAGTCCTTGAAGGCCGCACCCCCCTCGGGGGGTGCGGCCTTCGCCGTAAACTGGCCGCATGCGTGATCTTGCGGGGGGTTTCCGGTACCTGTGGGCCGGACAGAGATGGGTGTTCGGCAACGGCCGCTGGCTGGGCTTCGGCCTGCTGCCGGGCCTGGTCACGCTGGTGCTCTACGGCGCCGCGCTGACCGGCCTCTTCTACGGGGCCGACGACTTCACCGTCTGGGCGACGCCGTTCGCCTCGGACTGGTCCTCGCCCTGGCTCGGGCTGTTCCGCGGGTTCCTGACCGCCGTGGTCGTCTCCCTCGGCCTCTTCGTCTCGGTGATCACCTTCACCGCCGTGACGCTGCTGGTCGGCCAGCCCTTCTACGAGTCCCTCTCGGAGCAGGTCGACCGCACCGAGGGCGGTGAGGTCCCGGAGTCGGGGCGCTCGTTCTGGGAGGACCTGTGGATCTCCGCCCGGGACAGCCTGCGGCTGCTGGTGCGGGTGCTGCTGTACGGGATCCTGCTGTTCGCCCTCGGGTTCATCCCGGTGGTCGGGCAGACGGTGGTCCCGGCGATCGGGTTCTGCGTCTCCGGCTTCTTCCTCACCCAGGAGCTCACCTCCGTCGCCCTCCAGCGGCGCCGGGTGGACCTGGACGAGCAGCTCACCCTGCTGCGCGGGCGGCGCGCGACGGCGCTCGGCTTCGGGGTGCCGCTGGTGCTGCTGTTCCTGGTCCCGCTGCTCGCGGTCTTCCTGATGCCGGGCGCGGTGGCGGGGGCGACCCTGCTGGCGCGGGACCTGGTCGGGGACGACGCCGAGGCCTCCGAGGGCGGGGACGGGGACGGGGACGCCGCCGAGGCCCAGGCGGGCCCGTACGCGGCTCCCGGCCAGGCGGGCCCGTACGGCGCGACCGGACCCTACGGCGGCCCCGCGCACGCGGGCCCGTACGGCGGCACCGGGCAGCCCCACGGGCAGGGCTACGCCCAGGCCCCCGGCCAGGGCTACCCGCCGGCCCCGGGCCAGGGCTACGCCCCCGCTCCCGGCCAGGGCTACGCTCCCGCCCCGGGGCAGGGTTACGGGCAGCAGGCTCCCGCTCCCGGCCAGGGTGCCGGGTACGGGCAGGGCTACGCCCCTGCTCCCGGCCAGGGCGGCCAGGGCTACGCCCCCGCCCCGGGGCAGGGCTACGGGCAGCAGGCTCCCGCTCCGGGCCAGGGTGCCGGGTACGGGCAGGGCGCTGCCTACGGGCAGGCTCCGGTGCAGTCCCCCGGCTACGGGCAGGGGCAGGGGCAGCCCTACGGCTATCCCCCTGCCTCCGGGCAGGACCCCCGGTCCTCCTCCTGAGGCAGGGCCCGGGGCGGGTCAGCGTCCGGGGGCGGTGCGGCGGCGCAGGAGGGTGAGCGCGCCCACCGTGTCCTCGGCCCCGTGGGCGGCCGGGTCGGCGTCCAGGCGTTCGCGCATCAGGTCCAGGTACGGCACGAGCAGCTCGGGACTGACCCCCTGGTCGGCGGCGGTGCGCAGCAGCGTGCCGCTCGCCGCCACCTGCATGGCCAGGCTGGAGACCACCCCGGTGGTGAAGTCCCGGGAGGTCAGCCGTTCGGCGGCGTTCCCGACGAAGAAGCCCATCGCGCCCAGCCACTCCGACAGCAGCGGGGCCAGGTCCTTCGGGGCGATGTCCTCGCCCTCGATCAGCGCGTAGGCGTGCGAGATCCCGGCGAACAGGCCGTACATCGCGCTCAGCAGGGCCACGTCGTGCAGGGCAGCGTGGCCCGGGTCCTCGCCGACGTAGCGGGCGTCGGCCGGGACCTCCAGGGTGGTGCGGTGGGTGTCGAAGAGGGCGCGGGAGCCGCTGTAGAAGACGTAGCCGCCGGCCTCCGGGGCGCCGATCATCGTCGGGGTGGCCATGATCCCGGCGTCCACGAAGCGGGCGCCGCGCTCCTCGGCCCAGGCGGCGCGGGCGCGGCCCTCGGCGGCCGTGCCGGTGGTGAGGTTGACCAGGTCCTTGCCGGTGAGGTCGATCCCCTCCAGGACGGAGCCGATGCTCGTGTCGTCCAGCAGGCAGAGCACGACCAGGGTGTTCGCGGCGACGGCCGCGGCGGGGGTGGCGGCGACGGCCGCGCCCTCGGCGGCCAGGGCCCCGGCCTTGGCGGGGGTGCGGTTCCAGACGGTCAGGGGGTGGCCGGCGGCGAGCCAGGTGCGGGCGAGGGCGGTGCCCATGTCGCCGAGGCCGAGCAGGGTGAGCGGGCGGTGGTCGGTGTCGTTGTCGGTCATGGCGTTTAGCCTGGTGACAGGCTGACGGGGGCTCAAGTACGCACTTCGGAGTGGGTGCTTACCCCGGGGTGAGCGTGCAGGTGGGAGGGGTGGGCGGGATGGCGACGGTGCGCAGGCCGGGTGCGGACCACTGTGGGATCGCGGCGGCGATGTCGGTGATCGACGGGAAGTGGAAGGTGTCGATCCTGTGGGAGCTGGAGCAGATCCCGGGCCGCCGGTTCGGTGAACTGCGCCGGCTGGTCCCCGGGGTCTCGGAGAAGGTCCTCGCGGCGCAGCTGCGCGAGCTGGAGGCCGACGGCATAGTCCACCGCGAGGTCTTCGACGAGGTCCCGCCGCGGGTGGAGTACTCGTTGACCGCGCTCGGCCAGGAGCTGAACGGGGCCCTGGAGTCCCTGGGGGAGTGGGGCGCGAAGCACCTGCTGCCCGATTCGGCCTAGGCCGGGACCCGTTCCGCCGCCCCGGCGGCGTGGCTGCTCGCCTCGACGCGGATGCCGGGCGTGTCATGGGTGCGGGCCGGTGGGCGCCCTGTGCCGACGCTGAGGAAGCCATGATGAAACGTCCCGCGCGCCGTTCCCTGCTCACCGCCGGGGTCGGCGGATCGGTCGCGGCCGTCGTCTCCGCTGCCGTCCTGCTGCGGGGCGGCCCCGGGGCGCCGGGACCGGCCGCCGCCCCCGCGTCGCCGGGTCCGTCCGCCTCCGGGGCCGGCTTGCTGCGCACGGACCTGACCGTACGCAGCAGGCTGCTCGGGCGGGACGTCCCGTACAGCCTCTACCTGACCGCCGGGGCGGTCTCCGCGCCCCGGGAGGGCGGGCCGGGCGCCGGGATCCCGGTCCTCTTCCTCCTGCACGGCACGAGCGGGAGCCATACCGACTGGGTGGTCAAGGGCGGCATCGTGGCGACCGTGGACCGGGCCGTCGCGGCGGGCCGGATCCCGGCGTGCGCCCTCGTCATGCCCGACGCCCGGCGCGACATCGGCCGGCCGGGTGGCGGCCAGGACGAGACGTTCTACATCAACGACCTCGCCGCCGCCGGATCCGGCGGTGACACCCTGCGCTACGAGGACATGTTCGTCCAGGAGTTCGTCCCGGCCGTCGAGAAGGCCCATGGGCTGGGCGGCCGGCCGGCGAAGCGGGCCGTCGCCGGGCTCTCCATGGGCGGCTACGGCGCGCTGATGTACGCCCTGCGCTACCCGGGCCTGTTCGGCGCCGCCGCCGGACTGAGCACGGCGCACTTCACCGACGCGGGCTACCAGGCGATCCCGATGCCGGAGTGGAACCGGTTCTTCGGCCACGCCTTCGGCCGTGACCTGGAGGGCCAGGCCCGCCTGACGGACCGCTTCCGGGAGTACGACCTGGCCGACGTCCTCCGCCGCACCGCCCCGGACCGCCTGCGCCGCGCCCGCTACCACCTCGCCTGCGGGACCGAGGACGCCAACCACCTGCCGGGGACCGAGGACCTGACCGCCGCCTTCGCGGCCCGCGGGACGGACACCGAGACGGTCCTGGGGCCGGGCGGCCACAACTGGCCCTACTGGAGCCAGGCGGCGGACCGCATGCTGGACTTCTTCGGCCGCCTGCTCCGCTGAACCCGATCGCTAGGGGGTGTCCGGGACGTCCGCCGTCGTCACCGCCGGGGTGTGGGCGTCGGCCTCGGCGAGGAGGGTGCCGTCCGGGGCCCAGACGGCCGCGCCGCCGCAGCCCGTCCAGGGGCCGGCCGGGCCGACGTGGTTGGCGAGGACCACGTAGAGGCCGTGTTCCTTCGCCATGCCCGGGTAGACGGTGGCGCGTTCGGCGATGCCGTCGCCCGTGCCGTAGAGGGAGCTGGCGAGGTGGACGCGGCAGCCGTCGGCCGCGCCCCGGGCGGGCAGGTCGGGGAAGTGGTTGTCGAAGCAGACGCCCAGGGAGAAGCGGATGCCGCCGAGTTCGAAGCGGCCGTCCTCGGTTCCGGGGGTGAAGGCGCCCTGTTCGTGCTGGTAGAGGTGCTGTTTGGCGTAC
Source organism: Streptomyces sp. NPDC058157 (assembly GCF_042884105.1). NCBI lineage: Bacteria > Bacillati > Actinomycetota > Actinomycetes > Kitasatosporales > Streptomycetaceae > Streptomyces > Streptomyces sp. NPDC058157. The sequence goes on along the minus strand of NZ_JBHVUQ010000015.1, from coordinate 59,314 downwards.
GTGGTGAGGTGCGCGCCGTCGGCGTCGTAGACCAGGGTGGCGATGGCCGGCAGCGGGCCGTCCGTGCGCAGGGCGGCGTTGACGGCGACCGCGGTGCCGCAGGAGCGCAGCCCGTCCAGGCGGGGGTCGTCGGCGTCGGCCAGCCACAGGGAGGGGTCCCCGGCGAGAGAGTCCAGTTCGTAGCCGGTGAGCGTGAACTCCGGGAGGACGACGAGCTCCGCGCCCTCGTCGCGGGCCCGGGCGGCGAGGGCGGTGGCGTTCGCGGCGTTGGCGGCGACGTCGGCGGGTACGCAGGTCAGCTGTGCGGCGGCGATCTTCATACCGGTCAGGATGCCAGTGCGCCGCCGGGCAGCCGCCCCCGGCGGCGTACGAAGGCCAGCTCGACGAGGTTGAGCCCGGTCACCACCGCGGTCAGCAGTGCGAGCGCCGCCAGCGAGGGCAGCAGCACGGCCGCGGGCAGCAGGAGCAGGACGATCGCGGCGGCCGTCAGCCGGGTCACCGACCAGGAGCGGAACAGGTGCCAGCGGGTGTACCCGAAGGTGGCCAGGAACAGGGCGCAGCCGCCGTGGAGGAGGGCGGCGACGCCGAGCGGGAGCCGGGTCCCGGGGTGGGCGACGGCCTCGGCCATGCCGACGGCGACCGCGATGACCGAGGCGATCAGCGAGAGGTGCCCGTACGAGAGGACCTGCCGGGCCACGTCGGCCCGTACGGCGGCGGTCTCCAGGCCGTGCCGGACGGCGTCGGCGGCGAGGTGGAAGTACACCCACCACAGGCCGCAGACCAGGGTGAAGGCCACGGCGACGGCGGCCAGCGCGCCGGTGTCCAGCTCGGGGGCGGAGGCCACCGGGGCGCCGACGGCCACGATGGACTCGCCGAGCGCGATCATCACGAACAGCCCGAACCGCTCGGCGAGGTGGCCGGAGTCGAAGGCGATGCGGACCATGTTGTGGCGGGTCAGCCGGGGCGCGGCCAGGTCCACGGCGGCGGCCAGCGCCCACAGCACGATCCGGGCCGGTCCGTCGAGGAAGGACCCGGCGAGCAGCAGCGGGCCGCTGACCAGCACGGACAGGGTCACCGGGGTGAGCCGCAGGCGGCGGCTGCGGCCGTGTGCGAGGGCGGCGAGGACCAGCCGGGCGCAGAAGTAGGCCCCGGCCAGCAGTGGCCCGCGGTCCCCGAAGGCGTCGGGCAGCGCAAGGGCCATCAGCAGGCCGCACAGTCCGGCGGCGAAGAGGCCGAGCCGCTCCAGGGGCCGGTCGGCGTCATGGGTGTTGGAGTGGACGGTGTTGCCCACCCACACCCAGTAGACGGGTATGAACACGATCAGGGCCCGGCCGGTGCCGGCCCAGCCGTGGTCGTGGTGGAGCAGTGCCGAGACCTGGGTCACGGCGAAGACCAGCACCAGGTCGAAGAACAGCTCCGACCACGTGACCTTCTTCTCCTGCTCCTCCGCGTGCTGCGGCGCTTCCGGCTCCATGTCGTGTCCCCCCGCTCGAAGTCCGGGGGAAAGGATGCCCGTCGGCGGTGGGACGCTACGCGCCGGGGCCCCTCAGCAGGGTCAGGAAGGAGCGGAACGCGGCGGGCATGTCCACCGATTCCGGGGCGAGCAGCCACTGGTACTGGAGGCCGTCCATGACCGCCGTCAGCAGCGGGGCGGCCTGTTCCGGGGTGAGGCCGGAGGGCAGGCGCCCGCCGAACTCGGCGCGCAGCAGGTCGGCCATCTCCGCGCGGACCTGGGCGTAGCGCTCGGTGAAGAAGGCGCGGGCCGGGTGGCCGTCGGTGACGCTCTCGCCGAGCAGGGCGGAGAAGGTCTGCACGATGCCGGGGCGCATGGCGTTGTAGTCGACCAGGGAGGCCAGCAGGTCCAGGCGCCAGGTGCCGGCCGAGGCGCGGGATCCGCCGCCGGTGTCCCAGCGGTCGCGTTCCTCCAGGACCGCGACGAGCAGGGCCTCCTTGGTCGGGAAGTAGTGCAGCAGGCCCTGCTGGGTCAGGCCCACGCGTTCGGCGACGGAGCCCAGGGAGGCGCCCCGGTAGCCGCGTTCGGCGATCACCTCGACCGCCGCGCGGACGATCTCGCCGCGGCGTTCCTCGCTCTTCGCCCTGGCCATCGCCCCGTCACGCCCCTTCCGGCCGGATCCGCCCGGCTGTCGTACGACCGTACGCCATCGATATGTCACGAAAAGATTACAAGACCTACCGTCGTACAGGGAAAGGGTCCACGATGGCCCCACCGCACCCCACCGCACCCCACCGCACCCCACCGCACCGCACCCACAGAGCGAGGAGGCACGGCCGTGACCGCTGCCGATCAGGTCCCCGACGAGCGCGCGAGCGAGCAGCTGCGCGAAGACGCCGTCGAAGCCGCCCTGGACAAGCTGGACCTCGACGCCAAGACCCGGCTCCTGGCCGGCCAGGACATGTGGTCCCTGCCCGCCCTCCCCGAGATCGGGCTGGGCTCCCTGGTCATGTCCGACGGGCCCGTCGGCGTCCGCGGCGTGCGCTGGACCGCCGACGACCCCTCGATCGCCCTGCCCTCCCCGACCGCCCTCGCCGCCTCCTGGGACCCCGCCCTGGCCCGCCAGGCCGGCCGGCTGCTGGCCCAGGAGGCCCGCCGCAAGGGCGTCCACGTCCTCCTCGCCCCCACCGTCAACCTGCACCGCTCCCCGCTCGGCGGCCGCCACTTCGAGTGCTGCTCCGAGGACCCGTACCTGACCGGGGCCATCGGCACCGGATACGTCCAGGGCGTCCAGGACGGCGGCATCGGCACCACCGTCAAGCACTTCGTCGGCAACGACGCCGAGACCGAGCGCTTCACCGTCGACTGCGCCATCGCCCCGCGCCCGCTGCGCGAGCTCTACCTGGCGCCCTTCGAGGCGATCGTCCGCGGCGCCCGCCCCTGGGGCGTCATGACCGCCTACAACCGGGTCAACGGCATCACCATGACCGAGCACGCCCGGTTGGTGAACGGGATCCTGCGCGGCGAGTGGGGCTTCGACGGCTACAACGTCTCCGACTGGATGGCCGCCCGCTCCACCACCGGCTGCATCGAGGGCGGCCTCGACGTGGCCATGCCCGGCCCGACGACCGTCTACGGGCCCGCGCTCGCCGCCGCCGTCCGCGCCGGGCAGGCCCGGGCCGAGGCCGTCGACGGGGCCGTGCGCAACGTCCTGCGGCTCGCCGCCCGCGCGGGCCTGCTGGAGGGCGCCCCCGCCGCCGTCACCGAGCTCCCGGCGCCGGTCGACGGGCAGGCCCTGGCCCGCGAGCTGGCCGCCCGCGGGGCCGTCCTCGTCCGCAACGAGGGCGCCGTCCTGCCGCTGGACCGCGCCGCCGGCCGTACCGTCGCCCTGATCGGCGCCGCCGCCCGCGACGCCCGCATCCTGGGCGGCGGCAGCGCCACCGTCTTCCCCGAACGGGTCCTCTCCCCGCTCGACGGGCTCACCGCCGCCCTGCCCGAGGGCGCCCTGACCTACTCCGTCGGCGCCGACCCGAGCGAGGAACCCGCCCCCGCCGGGCAGGGCTTCGAGCTGCGCGCCGTGTGCCGGGACGCCTCGGGGGCGGTCCTCGGCGAGGCGGGCCTGCCGTCCGGGCAGGTCCAGTGGATCGGCGAGGACCTGCCCGAGGGGGCCTCGTACGAGACGATGGCCTCCATCGAGGTCACCGGGACGTTCCTGCCCCGCGAGAGCGGCGAGCACGTCTTCGGCACCCGCGGGCTCGGCGCCTTCCGCCTGGCCGTCGGCGGGCGCACTCTGTGGGAGGGCGTCCAGGAGATGGGCGCGGAGGCCGACCCCTTCGAGGCCTTCTTCGGCGCCCCCAGCGAGCGCGCCCGGGCCGTCCTGACCGCCGGGGAGCCCGTGCAGGTCTCGCTGACGTACCAGGTCCCCGACATGGGCGCGATGCCGCTCAAGGCCGTCATGTTCTCCCTGCTCCACCTCGGCCCGCGCCGCGACCCCGACGAGCTGATCGCCGAGGCCGTACGGGCCGCCCGCGCCGCCGACACGGCCGTCGTGGTCGTCGCCACCACCGAGCGGGTGGAGTCCGAGGGCTTCGACCGGGCCGACCTCGCGCTGCCCGGCCGCCAGGACGACCTCGTGCGGGCCGTCGCGGCCGCCAACCCGAACACCGTGGTCGTCGTCAACGCCGGCTCCCCGGTGGAGCTGCCCTGGCGCGAGGACGTCGCCGCCGTCCTGCTGGGCTGGTTCCCCGGGCAGGAGGGCGGGGCCGCGCTGGCCGACGTGCTCCTCGGGGACGCCGAACCCGGCGGCCGCCTGCCCACCACCTGGCCCGCCACCCTGGCCGACGCGCCCGTCACCGAGGTGGTCCCGCGGGAGGGGCGCCTGGAGTACCGCGAGGGGCTGTTCGTCGGCTACCGGGCCTACGAGGCGCACGGCGTGACCCCCGCCTACCCCTTCGGGCACGGCCTCGGCTATACCGGCTGGGCCTACGAGTCCCTGGAGGCCACCGCCGAGTCGGTCCGGGTCCGCCTCACCAACACCGGCGCCCGGCCCGGCCGTGAGGTCGTCCAGGTCTACCTCGCCCCCGTCGCCGACCCCGTGGAGCGCCCGGCGAGCTGGCTGGCCGCCTTCGCCTCCGTCGCCGCCGCGGCCGGGGAGAGCGTCGAGGTGGAGATCCCGCTGCCCGCCCGGGCCTTCGAGATCTGGGACGAGGAGGCGTACGGCTGGCGCCGGATCGGCGGCACCTACGAGGTCCGCGCGAGCCACTCGCACGCCGACACCCGGCTGACCGCCACCCTCGACCTGTAGCCGCCGGGGGGCCGCGACACGCCGGGGCGGGGAACTGGCCGGAAATCACCCCCGCCCCGGCCGGACGACCGGGCCGGGAGCCCACCTGACACGAGCTCCCGGCCCCCTCCGCGGCTCCGCCGTCAACGCGGCGGCTCGGCCGCCGTCACCTGCCGGTGGGCCAGTTCCGCGAGCCGCGCCTGCCCGTCCCTGCCGGGGTGGAACCAGTCCCAGTGGCTCAGCTGCTCCGCCCCGAACGGGTACTGGAAGACGGCCCCGCCGTCGTAGCGGCACAGCGCGTCCGCCGCGCAGACCTGGCGCAGCACCTCGTTGTACTCGACCACCCGCGCCCGCACCTTCTCCCGCCGGGCCGTCGCCCCCGTGTCCGAGGCCAGGGGCTCGGCCAGCATGGACTGGCAGATGCCCAGCTTCCAGATCTGCCGGACCATCGGGCTGTCCTTGCCCTGCTCCCACAGCCGTTGGAGGTCCGGCACGGAGGACACGTAGACCTGCGATTCCGGCGAGGCCGCCCGCAGCCCCTTGAGCGCCTGCTCGAACTCGGCCCGGAAGTCCGCCACCGAGGTCATCGACGTGGCCGTGGGCCGGCAGGCGTCGTTCGAGCCCACCATCACCGTGACCAGGCCCGGCTTGTGCTCCGCCGCCTCGGCCAGCTGTCCGGGCAGGTCCGCCATGCGCGAGCCCGTCACCGCGTAGTTCCAGCTGCGGGCGGGCACCTGCGCGTCGCCCAGCAGCCGGGCGGCCAGGGAGTTCACCGCCGGGTCGCTGCCGGTGGCCCAGGAGACCTCCGGGCAGTCGGCCAGGACCGAACAGGCGTCGAACCCACGGGTGATGGAGTCCCCGACGGCGGCGACGGACGCCGGAGCCGGGTTCCAGCGCGGCTTCGCCTGCGCCCCCCGTTCGCCCGCCTTCGCCGGCGGACCGCCGTCGTCACAGCCCGTCACCGTCGCGGCCAGTACGGCCGCCGCCACGCCCACGCCGGTGACGGTCCGGCGTACGCGGCGGCGCGCGACGGTGGTGCGCATCGGGTGGTCCCTCCCTCGTCGCCCCGTGTCCTTCCGAGGGCGTCCTGCTGAGTGAATGCTCTGTGTTTACGGGCTTCGGAGCGACCGTACGTCACACCATGACCCCTGGCGCACGGTAGCTTTTTCCCGTGGCGTTTCGGCCGCAGGTGCCGCTACGCAATGTCCATTATTTTCCGTTACATTACATCACGTCACATACTGTCCGTTTTCTGGAGTTTATTCCCGACCTCGTCCCACACTGGAGGTCCCGGTGACGACACGTGGAGTTCTGTACGTGCATTCCGCACCGCGCGCGCTCTGCCCGCATGTGGAATGGGCTGTTGCGGGCGTGCTCGGGGTGCGGGTGAACCTCGACTGGATCCGGCAGCCCGCCTCCCCCGGCACCTGGAGAGCCGAGTTCTCCTGGCAGGCGGAGGCGGGTACCGCCTCGAAACTCGCCTCCGCCCTGCGCGGCTGGCACCTGCTGCGCTTCGAGGTGACCGCCGAACCCTGCCCGACCGCCGAGGGCGAGCGCTACAGCTCCACCCCGGAACTCGGCATCTTCCACGCCGTCACCGGCATGCACGGCGACATCCTGATCCCCGAGGACCGGCTGCGCGCCGCCCTCGCCCGCTCCGCGCGCGGCGAGACCGAGCTGGAGGCGGAGATCGCCAAGCTGCTCGGCAAGCCCTGGGACGACGAACTGGAACCCTTCCGCTACGCCGGCGAGGGCGCCCCGGTCCGCTGGCTGCACCAGGTGGTCTGAGCCCGAGGACGCGTACGGGGAAGGCCCCCTCCCGGCAGTGCCGGGAGGGGGCCTTCCCCGTGGTGCGGGTCTCTGGCCTCAGACGGTGCGGAACGCCAGGGAGACGTTGTGGCCGCCGAAGCCGAAGGAGTTGTTGATCGCGGAGATCGGGCCGTCGACGGGCAGCTTGCGGGGCTCGCCGCGCACGATGTCCGCGTCGATCTCGTCGTCCAGGTCGTCGATGTTGATCGTCGGCGGGGCGATCCGGTTGTACAGCGCCAGCACGGTCGCGACCGTCTCGATGCCGCCGGCGCCGCCCAGCAGGTGACCGGTCATCGACTTGGTCGCGGAGATCGCGATGTGGTCGAGGTCGTCGCCCAGCACCTTGCGCAGGGCCTTCACCTCCGCCGTGTCACCCTGCGGGGTGGACGTGGCGTGCGCGTTGACGTGGACCAGCTCGGACGGGTCCAGCTGCGTGTTGTCGAGCAGGTTCTGCAGGGCGGCCGCGACACCGCGGCCCGTCGGCTCCGGCTGCGCGATGTGGTGGCTGTCCGCGGACAGACCCTGGCCCAGCACCTCGCAGTAGACCCGGGCGCCGCGCTTGGCGGCGTGCTCGGCGGACTCCAGGACCACGACGCCGGCGCCCTCGCCGAGGACGAAGCCGTCGCGGGCCTTGTCGTACGGCCGGGAGGCCGTGGTCGGGCTCTCGTTGTTCTTGGACATCGCCATCATGTTGGCGAACGCCGCGATCGGCAGCGGGTGGATCGCCGCCTCGGTACCGCCGGCGACGACCACGTCGGCACGGCCGGTACGGATCATCTCGACGGCGTAGCCGATGGCCTCGGCGCCGGAAGCGCACGCGCTGACGGGGGTGTGCACACCGGCGCGGGCGTTGACCTCCAGGCCGACGTTGGCCGAGGGGCCGTTCGGCATGAGCATGGGGACGGTGTGCGGGGAGACCCGGCGCACACCCTTTTCCTTCAGTACGTCGTACTGGTCGAGCAGGGTGGTGACACCGCCGATGCCGGAGGCGATCACGGTGCCCAGACGCTCGGGGACGATCGTCTCGTCCTCGCCCGCCGGAGCGGTGTAACCCGCGTCGGCCCAGGCCTCACGGGCCGCGATGAGGGCGAACTGCGCCGAGCGGTCGAGCTTGCGGGCCAGCGGGCGGGGGAGTACCTCGCTCGGGTCCACGGCGGCCTGGGCGGCGATGCGGACCGGCAGTTCGGCGAAGCGCTCGCCCTCCAGGGGCGAGACGCCGGACCGGCCGGCGAGCAGACCTTCCCAGGTCGAAGCGCTGTCGCCACCCAGCGGAGTGGTTGCGCCGATACCGGTGACGACCACGGTGCGATTGGTCGGGCTCACAGGAATTCTTTCTCCACGTCTCAGGGGGTGCTGAATTGTCACGGCGCCACCGCCGGGTGGCGACAAACGCTCGTCAGGCTCAGGCCTGGTGCTTCAGGATGTAGTCGGCGGCGTCGCCGACCGTCTTGAGGTTCTTGACGTCCTCGTCGGGGATCTTGACGTCGAAGCGCTCCTCGGCGGCGACGACGACCTCGACCATGGACAGCGAGTCGACGTCCAGGTCGTCGGTGAAGGACTTGTCGATCTCGACGTCCTCGACCGGGATGCCCGCGATCTCGTTGACGATCTCCGCGAGACCCTCGACGATTTCTTCCTGCGTGGCGGCCATGTGGCGCTCCTTCTGTAGCTAGCTAGCTGGTGGTTCAGGTCCGGGAGTGATCCGGGCCCTAGGGGAGGGTAACGACCGTCGCGGCGTAGACGAGCCCCGCCCCGAAGCCGATGACGAGCGCGGTGTCGCCGCTCTTCGCCGCTCCGGTCGCCAGGAGCCGCTCCATGGCGAGCGGGATCGAGGCGGCCGACGTGTTGCCGGTGGTTTCCACGTCACGGGCGACCGTGACGTGTTCCGGCAGCTTGAGAGTCTTCACCATCGAGTCGATGATCCGCATGTTGGCCTGGTGCGGGATGAAGACGTCCAGGTCGTCCGCGGTGATCCCGGCGGCGTCGAGCGCCTGCTGGGCCACCTTGGCCATCTCGAAGACGGCCCAGCGGAAGACCGCCTGACCCTCCTGGGTGATGGCCGGGAACTTCTGGGCGGTGTCCGTGCTGCGGAACTCGTCCCACGGCACGGTCTGCTTGATGGTCTCGGACTTGTCGCCCTCCGAACCCCACACCGTGGGGCCGATGGCCGGCTCGTCCGAGGGGCCGACGACCACGGCGCCGGCGCCGTCGCCGAACAGGAAGGCCGTCGCGCGGTCCTCCAGGTCCGTCAGGTCCGACAGCCGCTCGACCCCGATGACCAGGACGTACTCGGCGGAACCTTCCACCACCATGCCCTTGGCGAGGGTCAGGCCGTAGCCGAAGCCGGCACAGCCCGCGGAGATGTCGAAGGCGGCGGGCTTGACGGCGCCGATCCGGTGCGCGATCTCGGTCGCGACGGCCGGGGTCTGCTTGAAGTGCGAGACCGTCGAGACGATCACCGCACCGATCTGCTCGGGGGAGACCCCGGCGTCGGCGAGCGCCTTGCCGGAGGCCTCCACCGACATCGCGGCGACGGTCTCCTGGGGCGAGGCCCAGTGCCGGGTCGCGATGCCGGAGCGCGAGCGGATCCACTCGTCCGAGGAGTCGATCTTCTCGAGGATGACCTCGTTGGGCACCACCCGGGTCGGGCGGTAGCCGCCGACGCCGAGGATGCGGGCGTACGGGGAGCCCTTGGCCGGCTTGATCTTGGACATGCTGTGTGGGCTCCTACTCTCAGGCCGTCAGCTCGGCGATGAGCTTCGCGGCCTTGTCGAGGTCGTCCGGCGTCTTCAGCGCCACGTTCGGCACGCCCTTGAGCGCGCGCTTGGCCAGACCCGTCAGGGTGCCGCCGGGGCTCAGCTCGACGATTCCGGTGACGCCCAGCTTGGAGAAGGTCTCCATGCACAGGTCCCAGCGCACCGGGTTCGCGACCTGGCCGACCAGGCGGGCGACGACGTCGGCGCCCGACTCGACCACGAGTCCGTCCTTGTTGGACACGTACTTCAGCGCCGGGTCGGCCGGGGCGAGGGCCTGGGCGGCCTCCGCCAGCGTGGCGACGGCGGGCGCCATGTGGTGCGTGTGGAAGGCACCCGCGACCTTGAGGGCGACGACCTTCATCGAGCCCTCGGGCTTGTCGGCGACCAGGGCCGCGATCTGCTCCGCGGTGCCCGCGGCCACGATCTGGCCCGCGCCGTTGATGTTGGCCGGGGTCAGGCCCATGTTCTCCAGGTGCGCGACGACCACGTCCTGGTCACCGCCCAGGACCGCGGCCATGCCCGTCTCGGAGACGGCGGCGGCCTCGGCCATCGCCAGCCCGCGCTTGCGGACGAACGACAGCGCGTCGCCCTCGCCCAGCACACCGGCGTAGGCGGCGGCGGTGATCTCACCGACGCTGTGGCCGGCGACGGCACCGAAGGCCGAGGTGTTCAGCGCGGAAGCGGACAGCAGGCCGGCCGCGACCAGCAGGGGCTGGGCCACCGCCGTGTCGCGGATCTCGTCCTCGTCGGCCTTGGTGCCGTAGTGGACGAGGTCCAGCCCGATGGCGTCCGACCAGCCCGCGACGCGTTCGGCGGCGCCGGGGAGTTCGAGCCAGGGAGTCAGGAAGCCGGGCGTCTGAGCGCCTTGGCCGGGAGCGACGAGTACGAGCACCCTCACACTCTCTCTTGTGGGTGGTCTCCGCCGCCCGTGGGGACAGGGACGAAGAACCGTCGGGGTAATTGTTGATGTCCGACAAAAGTCTAGGGCTGCTGATCTCCGTCGGCCAGACGCCCGAGGATCAGGGCGATCCGCAGCGTGAACGCCGAGCGGACATCGGAGGGTGACCAACCGGTGACGTCGGTCACACGTCGGAGCCGGTAGCGCACCGTGTTGGGGTGCACGAACAGCATCCGCGCGGCCCCCTCCAGGCTGCTCGCCTGCTCCAGGTAGACGCTCAGCGTCTCCAGCAGAGCCGAGCCCGCCTCCTCCAGCGGTCTGTAGATCTCCTCCACCAGCTGCTCCCTGGCCGAGGGATCCGAGGCGATCGCGCGCTCGGGCAGGAGATCGTCCGCCAGCACCGGTCGGGGGGCGTCCTGCCAGGCCGTGCAGGCCTTCAGGCCCGCGGCCGCCGCCTGCGCCGACTTCGTCGCGTTCAGCAGGTCCGGGACCACCGGCCCCGCCACCACCGGACCCGCCGCGAACGGCCCGATCAGCGACTTCGCCACCTGCAGCGGGTTGTCGCTGCCGCCGGCGATCACCACAAGGCGGTCGCCCAGCACCCCGGTGAGCACCTGGAGCTTGTGGTGGCGGGCCGCTCGGCGGATCGCCTCGACCGTCAGCTCGCTGTCCCCCTCCGGGGCGGTCCCCAGCACCACGCACACGTGCTCGGGGGAGTTCCAGCCCAGCGCCGCCGCGCGCGACAGCGCGCCCTCGTCCGCCTCGCCCGAGAGCACCGCGTTGACGACGAGGGACTCCAGCCGGGCGTCCCACGCCCCGCGGGCCTCGGCGGCCTGCGCGTACACCTGGGCGGTCGCGAAGGCGATCTCCCGGGCGTACACGAGCAGCGCCTCGCGCAGGGTCGACTCGTCGCCGGGGGCCGCCACCTCGTCGATCGCGGCCTCCATGACCTCGATCGTGGTGCGGACCATCTCCACGGTCTGCCGCAGGGTGATCGCCCGCGTCAGCTCCCGGGGAGCCGTGCCGAAGACGTCGGTGGAGATCGCCTGCGGGGTCTCCGGGTGCCGGAACCACTCCGTGAACGCGGCGATGCCGGCCTGGGCCACCAGGCCGATCCAGGACCGGTTCTCCGGAGGCATCGCCCGGTACCACGGCAGGGACTCGTCCATGCGCGCGATGGCGTTGGCGGCGAGCCGGCCGGAGGACTTCTCCAGCCGGCGCAGCGTCGCGGCGTGCGGATGGGCCGGATGCGCGGGCCGGGTCTCGGGGGAATGCTCACGTTCGGGTTGGGGCACGGGACAAGACTGCCTTATCGGCGGCCCGGCGCGGACTCGGGTCCCGGCCCCGGGGCCCGGCGGGGCGGCTACGGTGGCTCCCATGATCGATGTACGCCGCGCCGCCGACCGGTACGCGGGAGGGGATCCGGAGACCGGGATCACCACCCGGCACGCCTTCTCCTTCGGGTCCTTCTACGACCCGGACAACATCCGCTTCGGCCCGGTGCTCGCCTGCAACGAGGAGCTGCTGGCCCCCGGCTCCGGCTTCGACGAGCACCCGCACAGCCACACCGAGATCGTGACCTGGGTGGTCGAGGGCGAGCTCACCCACCGCGACAGCACCACCGGCCACACCGCCGCCGTGCGCCCCGGGGACGTCCAGCGCCTCGGTTCCGGCAGCGGCGCCCGGCACGTGGAGCGCAACGACGGCGACCGCCCCCTGCGGTTCGTGCAGACCTGGCTCGCGCCGCTGGCCGCCGGCGGGGAGCCCTCGTACGAGCTCGTGCGGGACCTCGCGGACGGCACCCCGTACGAGGTCCCGGCGGCCGGCGCGGTGCTGCACGTCCGCCGGCCGGGCGCGGGCGAGCGCTTCCCCGTACCGGCCGCGGAGCGCCTCTACCTGCACGTGGTCCACGGGGACCTGCGGCTCGACGGGGCGGAGCTCGGGCCCGGGGACTCGGCCCGGATCACCGGCGAGAAGGACCTGGAGGTCACGGCCGGCTCCCCGGGCGAACTGCTGATCTGGGAACTGCCCGCCTAGGCGCGGAGCTCCGCGAGGACCGCGTCGGTGAAGGGGGTCCACGCCTCCACGGCCCAGGGGCCGAAGGCGCGGTCCGTCAGCGCCACGCAGGCGGCGCGGACGTCGGGGTCCACCCACAGGAAGGTGCCGGACTGGCCGAAGTGCCCGAAGGTGCGCGGGGAGGAGGTGAGCCCCGTCCAGTGCGGGGACTTGCCGTCGCGGATCTCCAGGCCGAGCCCCCAGTCGTTGGGCGACTGGTGCCCGTAGCCCGGCAGGACGCCCTTGAGCCCGGGGTGGACCACCGCGGTGGCCTCGGCGACCGTGCGCACGTCCAGCAGCCGGGGCGCCTGGAGTTCGGCGGCGAAGCGCACCAGGTCGGAGACGGTGGAGACGCCGTCCTTGGCGGGGGAGCCCTCCAGGGACGAGGAGTTCATGCCCAGCGGCTCGAAGACGGCCTCGCGCAGGTAGTCGGCGAAGGGGATCCCGGTGGCCTTCGCCAGGTGGTCGCCGAGCACCTCGAAGCCGGCGTTGGAGTACAGCCGGCGCTGTCCGGGCGGGGCCGTCGCGCGGTGCTCGTCGAAGGCCAGTCCGCTGGTGTGGGCGAGGAGGTGACGGACCGTCGAGCCTTCGGGGCCGGCGGGCTCGTCCAGTTCGACCGCCCCCTCCTCGTACGCGACGAGGACCGCGTACGCGGCGAGCGGCTTGGTGACCGAGGCCAGCGGGAAACGGTGGTCCACCGGACCGTGCGCCCCGGCCAGGCTCCCGTCGGCGCGCACCACGGCCGCCGCGGCGGTCGGCACCGGCCAGTTCTCCACGGCCCGCAGGCTCTCCAGGCGGTTGACGCCCTCCATGCTCTCCATGCGCCCGAGCCTACTGGGCACACTTGCCTGGAGCGCACTCAAGGGTTTTAGCGTAGAGGTCATGAACCTGACGGAGACGCGGTACACGATCAGCGAGGTCGAGGCCCGGACCGGTCTGACCCAGCACACGCTGCGCTGGTACGAGCGGATCGGCCTGATGCCGCACGTGGACCGTTCCCATTCGGGGCAGCGGCGGTTCAGCGACAAGGACCTCCACTGGCTGGCCTTCGTGGGCAAGCTGCGGGCCACCGGGATGTCGGTGGCGGACATGGTCCGGTACGCCGAACTCGTCCGCGAGGGGGACCACACGGTCGACGAGCGCCGGGCGCTGCTGGAGCGCACGCGCCGGGAGGTGCTGGCGCGGGTCGCGGAGCTGACGGACGCGCTGGACGTCCTGGACTTCAAGATCGCGATGTACGCGGGTACGGGGAAGGCACAGTCATGACGGAGCAGACCACCATCGCACGCGCCGAGCTGGGCAAGGGGGGCCCGGTCGTCGGGATCCAGGGCCTCGGCTGCATGGGCATGAGCGAGTTCTACGGGGACACCGACGAGACGGCGGCCCGCGCGACCCTGGATGCGGCGCTGGCCGCCGGGGTCACCCTCTTCGACACGGCGGACGTCTACGGGCGCGGTGCGAACGAGGAGTTCCTGGCGCCCTTCGTGGCCGCCCACCGGGACGAGATCACCCTGGCGACGAAGTTCGCCATCGAGCGCAGCGACGACCCGGCCCACCGCGGGGTCCGCAACGACCGGGCCTACGTCCGGCAGGCCGTCGAGGGGAGCCTGCGGCGGCTCGGCGTGGACGTCATCGACCTCTACTACATGCACCGGCGCGACCCGGCCGTGCCGTTCGCCGAGTCGGTGGGCGCGATGGCCGAGCTGGTGCAGGAGGGCAAGGTGCGTCACCTGGGGCTCAGCGAGGTCACGGGAGCCGAGCTGCGCGAGGCGCACGCGGTGCACCCGATCGCGGCCCTGCAGTCGGAGTGGTCCCTGTTCAGCCGGGACGTGGAGCGCAGCGCGGTCGGGGCGGCGGCGGAGCTGGGGGTGGCCTTCGTGCCGTACTCGCCGCTCGGGCGCGGGTTCCTGACGGGGGCCTTCGCGGACGCGGGGGCCGAGCTGCCGGCCGGTGACTTCCGGCGCAGCCAGCCCCGCTTCACGGGGGAGAACGCGCGGGCCAACGCGGCCCTGCTGGCCCCGGTCCGGGAGATCGCCGCCGCGCACGGGGTCACGCCGGCGCAGGTGGCGCTGGCGTGGGTGCAGCAGCGGGCGTCGGTGCACGGGCTGACGGTCGTACCGATCCCGGGCACCCGCAAGCCGGGGCGGCTCGCGGAGAACACGGCGGCGACGCGGGTCACCCTCACGGCGGCCGAGCTGGCCCTGCTGGAACCGATCGCGTCCCGGGTCGCGGGCGCCCGCTACCCGGACATGACCTTCACGTCGGCCGCCCGGGAGGCGTAGCCGGACCCCCGCGGGGGTCAGGCCCCGGCCGTGAAGCGGGCGCGGAGGGTTTCGTACTCCGCGTCCGTCAGCAGCCCCGTGCTGTGCAGCTCGCTCAGGTGCCGCAGCCGCTCCCCCGACACCCGGGCCCGCGGTACGGCCCCGACCGGCGCCCGCTCCCGCAGTGCGGCGAGCACGGCGGCCGCGAACGGCAGCGACTCGTGCACCGCCCCGTACCCCACGCCGAACACCGCCGCCGCGAGGTCGTGGTCGGGGGCCGCAGCGGCCTCGGCGGCCTCCCGCGGCACCAGCCGCAGGTAGCCGCCCCCCGGGCGGTCGGGGGAGACCCACTCCACCCCGGCGAGCGCGGCCAGCGCGTACCGCTGGTCCCCGGCCCGCCACTTCGCGCTGCTCGCGCCCGTCCGCGACCACTGCAACGTCACCGCCGAGCCGTCGAACCCGACCCGCGCGTCGTACGCCTTCAGCTGGAGCGGCGGCTGCGGGACCGCGACGAGGAACCGTTCCGCCGGAGCGGCCTGCGCACCCTCCGGGCCCAGCCGCTCGCGCAGCGCCTCCGCGAAGGCCGCGGCCTGGTCCGCCCGGTCGCCCGGCAGCACGAGCCGGTACGGATCGCAGGACTCCTTGAGCTGCCCGGCGGCAGCCTCCATCAGCGGATCGGCCCCGGGCCGCGGTACGGCGCGCAGCACCACGGTCTCGCGGCGCCCGACTCCGGGCGCGACGGTGCCCACCGTCACCCCGGTCAGCGCTTCGAGGGGGATCCGGCGCTCGCCCAGCGCGTGCCAGAGTCTTGGAGTCCGCATCCCCCGTGCGAAGCGGATGAGCACCGAGTCCGAGTCGGCGTCGAACTCCCAGACGGCATGATTTCCGGCCAGTACGTCACCCATGCGGCACATGGTAAAGGGACGCGACCCCGCGCGTCCCCCTCGTCATCCGGGCCGTTTTTTTCGACTTGCTACGGGTCTGCGGTGGATCAACCGCCGTCAGTTACCGTCCGTGCCGGAAATTCCACCCCGGCAGTCGGTGGTGCCGTTCGCGCACGCGACGGAACCGAAACCGCCGGTTCCGATCTTGGCGAAGTTCTCCAACGAGGCGGTGCCTGGCTCGAAATAGCCGGTGTGGCTGTGGGCCCCCTCGGCCGAGAGCAGCCGGGCGCCGAACGCGGGCGACACCGGGTCCGCGCCGTGGCCCACGCCGCCCACCTCCAGGTGCGGCACGTCGGCGATCCAGTCGCCCTCCGCCCGCGTGGCCCACACCCGGGCGGAGGTGTGCAGCTCCGCGGCGTTCCCGACGCGCATGCCGGGGCTGCCCGCCACCACCACGTCGGTCACCCGCCGCGGCAGGGAGCGGGCGGCGACCCCGCACACCACCGAGCCGTAGCTGTGGCAGAACAGGGCCACGCTCGCGTCCCCGGGCAGGGCCGCGGCGAGGGAGTCCAGCCGTACGGCGCCCTGCACGGCGAGCCGGCCGGTCGCGGCGTCCACCCCGACCCCGGCGGGGGCGACGTAGCCGGCCCAGGCGATGACGGCCGTACGGGCCGCGGGCGCGGCCGCGCGCTCGGCCTCGTACAGGGACTGCCCCATGCCGGCGGGGGCGGTCAGCCGGCGCTGGCTGCGTTCGAAGGTGAGGGCGTCGGTGTCCACCCCGGGGACGATCACCGAGACCCGGCGGGCCGTGTCGAGGTCGCCGTAGACCTCGGCGACCAGGCCGTCGCCGGTGGGGTCGAAGAGGAGGATCTGCCGGCCGTCCTCGGCGAGGGACTCGAAGCGGTGCGCCCGGCGTATGGCGTTGGCGCGGTCGGCCGGGGTGAGGGCGACGTCCGCGCCCCGGGCCTCCTCCAGCCGCGCGGCCTGGGTGAGCGCGTTGTGGTTGGCCCGGTAGCGGGTGGCTGCGGGCACCCCGTCGAGGCTGCCGACCACGAGCGGGTAGCCGTCGGCGAGGTGGGTCCGCTGGGCGGCGTCGAGGCCGGCGAAGAACCGGGCGACCGTCCGTACGGGGGCGTCGGCGGCGGGCACCGGCCGGCCGTCGATCCGCGCGGCGGCCCAGGCGGTGAGTGCGGCGGCCCGCGCCGGAACGGTGGTGTCCGGGCGGTGCACGGCGGTCCAGCCGGTGGTCGCCAGCATGAGGAAGACGACGCCCAGCGCGAGGAGCATGCGCAGGACGGCCGGGCGCACGGGGGCGTCGGCGACGGGGTGGGCGGGGCGGCCGGGCAGGTTCACTGGAGCCAGACTAGGAGACCTCTGGAGCCAGTGGTGCCAGGGGTGACGGGTCTCACGGCCGACCGGGGGACCCCTCGCCCCACACGGTCACGCTCCGTCGCGAGAGGGGCTGTTGGGGTCGTCGGCGGGGTGGCCGGAACTCGCCGACGGATGCTCCGGACCCCCGCTCCCCGCCCCGGAGGTTCCGCCGCGCCAGTCCTCGGCCAGGGCGGGGCCGATCTGGTCGAGGTAGGCCTCCGTCATCCGCCGGATCGCGGTCACGCTGACGTCCTGGCCCTGCCCCCAGAGCCGCCCGGTGACCCGCATCACCCCGCAGAACGCGGCGACGGCGATCCGCGGCCGGGGGTCGGCGTCGAGGTCGAGCCCCTCGCGTTCGGCGACCAGCCGCGCGATCCGCTCCTCCAGCTCCGTGGAGCGGCGCAGGTGGACGGCGAGCAGGGCCGGCGTGGACTCGATCAGCCGGTAGGCCTGCATGTACAGGTCGACGGGGACCACCTCGGAGAGGGCCTCGTCGAGGGTGTCCCAGGCGGCGAGCACGGCGGCCCGCATGGCCCGCAGCGGGGGCTCGCCGGCCGGGCGGGCGGCCAGGGCGGCGACGAAGTGCGACTCGACGAGGTCCTGGACGGCGAAGGCGACCTCCTCCTTGTTCGCGAAGTAGCGGAAGAAGGTGCGCTGGGAGACCTCGACGGTCTCGGTGATCTCGTCGACGGTCGTGTGCTCGTAGCCCTGCGAGATGAACAGGAGCAGCGCCGCGCGCAGCAGCGCGTCCCGGGTGCGCCGCTTC
Source organism: Streptomyces sp. NPDC058157 (assembly GCF_042884105.1). Classification (NCBI taxonomy): domain Bacteria; kingdom Bacillati; phylum Actinomycetota; class Actinomycetes; order Kitasatosporales; family Streptomycetaceae; genus Streptomyces; species Streptomyces sp. NPDC058157. The sequence continues at coordinate 41,778 of NZ_JBHVUQ010000015.1, read as the reverse complement.
TTGCGCTCGCGCAGTCCGGCCGCCCGGGCCGGCCGCTCGTCGGTCATCACCGCGGGGTCCTCTCTGCTGCTGCATCTGACGCTGAGTGAGCGGTCAGGGTACCTGTGACGGAGCTGACAGCTACTGCCGCGTTAAGCCGTTTGTGAACTGTCAGTCGCTGTCACTAACCTTCTCGGTATGACTGGTCAGATCACCCTCGCCAAGGAATCGAGTCCGTCACCGGTCCGCGCCGGGCTGCGCGGGCACCCGTGGCTCACGCTGTTCGCCGTGGCGATCGGCGTCATGATGGTCACCCTCGACGGCACGATCGTCGCCGTCGCCAACCCCGCGATCCAGAAGGACCTCGGCGCCAGCCTGGCCGAGGTGCAGTGGATCACCAACGGCTACCTGCTGGCCCTCGCGGTCTCCCTGATCACCGCCGGCAAGCTCGGCGACCGCTTCGGGCACCGCCAGACCTTCCTCATAGGCATCGCCGGCTTCGGGCTCTCCTCGGCGGTGATCGGCCTGTCCACCGGGGTCGGGCTCGTGATCGGCTTCCGCGTCGCGCAGGGCCTCTTCGGCGCCCTGCTGATGCCGGCCGCCCTCGGCCTGCTGCGCGCCACCTTCCCCGCCGAGAAGCTCAACATGGCCATCGGCATCTGGGGCATGGTCATCGGCGCCTCGACCGCCGCCGGGCCCATCGTCGGCGGTCTGCTCGTGGAGCACGTCAGCTGGCAGTCCGTCTTCTTCATCAACGTGCCCGTCGGCATCATCGCGCTGGTCTTCGGGCTGGTCATCCTGCTCGACCACCGTGCGGAGAACGCCCCGCGCTCCTTCGACCTGCCGGGCATCGTGCTGCTGTCGGCCGCGATGTTCTCCCTGATCTGGGCACTGATCAAGGCCGCCGAGTGGGGCTGGGGCGACCTGAAGACGGTCCTCTTCCTCCTCGGCTCCCTGGTCTGCTTCGTCCTCTTCGCCATCTGGGAGACCCGGGTCGCCGAGCCGCTGATCCCGCTCGGCATCTTCCGCTCGCCCGCGCTGTCCGCGGGCACCGTGCTGATGGTGCTGATGGCCTTCGCCTTCATGGGCGGGCTGTTCTTCGTCACCTTCTACCTGCAGAACGTGCACGGGCTGAGGCCGGTCGACAGCGGCCTGCGCCTGCTGCCGCTCACCGGCATGATGATCGTCGGCTCGCCGCTGGCCGGCGCCGCCATCACCAAGGTCGGCCCGCGCGTCCCGCTCGTCGCCGGCATGGTGGCCACGGCCGTCGCCTGCTTCGGGATGTCCCGCCTGACCCCGGACACCGGCACCCTCACCATGTCCCTCTGGTTCGCCCTCCTGGGCCTGGGCCTCGCCCCCGTCATGGTGGGCGCCACCGAGGTCATCGTCGGCAACGCCCCGCTGGAGCTCTCCGGCGTCGCCGGCGGCCTCCAGCAGGCGGCCATGCAGGTGGGCGGCAGCCTCGGCACGGCCGTCCTCGGAGCGGTCATGGCGGCCGAGGTCAATGACACGTTCGGGGACAACTGGCAGCGGGCGAGCCTGCCCCCGCTCACCCCCGAGCAGCTGGAACTCGCCGAGAAGGGCGTCCAGGTCGGCATCGCCCCCGTCCCGCCCGGGGTGCCCGAGCCGGTCGCCCAGACCATCACCTCCGTGGCCCACGAGACCTTCGTGTCCGGCATGAGCACGGCCTTCACCTGCGCCGGAGTGGTCGCGGTCCTCGCCGCCGTCGTCGCCTGCTTCACCAAGCGCGGCGCGAACGCCGGGGCCGGAGCGGGCGCGGCCCACATCTGAGCCGCACCGCCCGCCGTTACGGCCGCGTCAACACCGCGCCCGCCACAGCCCCGCCGCAGCCGTGCGGCGGGGCTGTCGCCTATCAGGGTGGACCCGCCCGCAGCCCCTTCCGCTCGCACGTCTTCGCAGGTCAGCGTGGTGCCACGGAGCCTTCGGAAAACGTCCGGGGCCTGTACGTCCACAAGGAGTTGACCCCGTCATGCGTACGTGGAGCACCGCACGCGTCACCACCCTCGCCGCCGCCCTCCTGGCCGCCTGCGCCCTCGTCCCGTCCACCGCCACCGGAGCGCACGCCGCCTCCCCGCCCTGTGCCACGGGGGAGCTGTGCCTGTGGGCGAAACCCGACTTCAAGGGCACCCGGCAGACCTACGACCTGAGCACCCTCGACATCAACAGCTGCACCACCCTGCCCGCCCTGCCCGCCAAGGCCGGCTTCCAGGCCCTGGCCAACCGCACCGGGCGCCCGGTGACCACCTACCAGTCGGCCGAGTGCCAGGAGACCGGGGAGTTCCAGACCTACCCCGGCGACGGGGTCTGGCTGCCCCAGTCCCCCTACCAGGTCAGGGCGTTCAAGGTGTGGGAGCGGTAGGCCCCGCCTGGCCGGCGGCCGGCTCGGGGCCCTGGGCGGCCTGGGCGGGCATCGCGCACCGGGATCCGTGGCCCAGCCGCGCGACCTCGGCCCGCAGCGCCCGCACCTCCTCCTGGAGCTCCCGGACGGCCGCCAGCTGGAGCCGCTCCACCTGGTCGTCGCGCTCGAACCGGGCGATGAACCAGGCGGCGATGTTGGCGGTCACCACACCGAGCAGGGCGATCCCCGACAGCATCAGCCCCACCGCCAGGACCCGGCCCAGCCCGGTGGTGGGGGAGTGGTCCCCGTACCCGACGGTGGTCATGGTGGTGAAGGACCACCACACCGCGTCGCCCAGGTTCTTGATGTTCCCGTTGGGCGCGTCCCGTTCCACGCTCAGCACGGCGAGTGAACCGAACATCAGCAGCCCGACCACCGCTCCCGCCACGTACGTGGTCAGCCGGATCTGCGGAGCCATCCGCGCCCGCCGCCCCACCAGCATCAGGGTGGCCACCAGCCGCAGCAGCCGCAGCGGTTGCACCAGGGGCAGCACCACCGCGGCCAGGTCCAGCCAGTGCGTCCGCACGAAGACCTTCCGGTTCCCCGACAGCCCCAGCCGCACCACGTAGTCCACCGCGAAGGCCGCCCACACCACCCACTCCGCGTGGGTGCAGGCCCGGTGCACCCCCTCGCCCGCGTCCGGAGCGACGATCGGCACGGCGTAGGCGACGGCGAAGGCCACGGCGAGCACCAGCAGGGGGACCTGAGTACGGCGCTCCCACCGCGCCTGGCGGGAGGGTTTCTTCATACCGGTCATCGTAGGGAGAAAGGACGGGGGCGCTGGGACAGGTGTCCCAACGCCCCCTCGGAAGAGTGACCCCTCCGGCGGTTCCCGCAGCGGCTACGCGTCCCCGCCCGCCGCACCCGGGTCGGCGGCCGCGACGTCCAGCAGCTGGTAGCGGTCGATGGCCTGCTTCAGGGCCGAACGGTCGATCTTCCCCTCACGGGCCAGCTCGGTCAGCGTCGCCAGCACCACCGACTGCGCGTCGATGTGGAAGAAGCGCCGCGCCGCGCCGCGGGTGTCGGCGAAGCCGAACCCGTCCGCGCCCAGCGAGGTGTACGTACCCGGGACCCAGCGCGAGATCTGGTCCGGCACCGCGCGCATCCAGTCCGACACCGCCACGAACGGCCCCTCCGCACCCGACAGCTTCCGGGTCACGTACGGGACGCGCTGCTCCTCCTCCGGGTGGAGCAGGTTGTGCTCCTCCACCGCGACGGCCTCGCGGCGCAGCTCGTTCCAGGAGGTCGCCGACCAGACGTCCGCCCGGACGTTCCACTCCTCGGCGAGGATCCGCTGCGCCTCCAGTGCCCACGGCACCGCCACGCCCGAGGCCATGATCTGGGCCCCGACGGCGCCCGAGGTGCCCCGCGAGATCCGGTGGATGCCCTTGAGGATGCCGTCCACGTCGACGTCCGCCGGCTCGGCCGGGTGCTGGATCGGCTCGTTGTAGACCGTCAGGTAGTAGAAGACGTCCTCGCCGGGCTCGTTCGTCTCGGTCGGGCCGTACATGCGCCGCAGGCCGTCCTTGACGATGTGCGCGATCTCGTAGCCGTAGGCCGGGTCGTACGCCACGCAGCCCGGGTTGGTCGACGCCAGCAGCTGGGAGTGACCGTCGGCGTGCTGCAGGCCCTCACCCGTCAGGGTGGTCCGGCCGGCGGTCGCGCCCAGGACGAAACCGCGCGCCAGCTGGTCGGCCATCTGCCAGAACTGGTCACCCGTGCGCTGGAAACCGAACATCGAGTAGAAGACGTAGACCGGGATCAGCGGCTCGCCGTGCGTCGCGTACGCCGAACCGGCGGCGATCAGCGAGGCCGTGCAGCCGGCCTCCGAGATGCCGTCGTGCAGCATCTGGCCGGTCGGGGACTCCTTGTACGCCAGGAGCAGGTCGCGGTCGACCGCCTCGTACTGCTGCCCCATCGGGTTGTAGATCTTGGCGCTCGGGAAGAAGGCGTCCATACCGAAGGTGCGGTACTCGTCGGGCGCGATCAGCACGAAGCGCTTGCCGATCTCCTTGTCCCTCATCAGGTCCTTCAGGACGCGGACGAAGGCCATCGTGGTGGCGATCGACTGGTGGCCCGAGCCCTTCTTGGCCGCCGCGTACGCCTTGTCGTCCGGCAGCACCAGGGGCTTGGCGCGCACCACGCGGGTGGGCACATAACCGCCGTGCGTGCTGCGCTGGTCGTGCATGTACTGGATCTCGGGCGAGTTGCGGCCCGGGTGGTAGTACGGCGGGGCGCCGTTCTCCAGCTGCGCGTCGGTGATCGGGATGTGCAGGCGGTCGCGGAAGCGCTTGAGGTCGTCGACCGTCAGCTTCTTCATCTGGTGCGTGGCGTTGCGGCCCTCGAAGTTCGGGCCGAGGGTCCAGCCCTTGACCGTCTGCGCCAGGATGACCGTCGGCTGGCCCTTGTGGGCCTTGGCCGCCGCGTAGGCCGCGTAGACCTTCTTGTGGTCGTGGCCGCCGCGGCCCAGGTGCTGGATCTGCCGGTCGGTCATGTTCTCGACCATCGCGCGCAGCCGCTGGTCCCCGCCGAAGAAGTGCTCGCGGATGTACGCGCCCGACTCGGTGGCGTACGTCTGGAACTGCCCGTCCGGGGTGGAGTTCATCTTGTTGACCAGGATGCCGTCGCGGTCCTGGGCCAGCAGCGGGTCCCAGGAGCGGTCCCAGATCAGCTTGATGACGTTCCAGCCGGCGCCGCGGAAGATCGACTCCAGCTCCTGGATGATCTTGCCGTTGCCGCGCACCGGGCCGTCGAGGCGCTGGAGGTTGCAGTTGACGACGAAGGTCAGGTTGTCCAGGCCCTCGCGGGCGGCGAGCGACAGCTGGCCGAGCGACTCCGGCTCGTCCATCTCGCCGTCGCCGAGGTACGCCCACACGTGTGACTTGGAGGTGTCGGCGATCCCGCGCGCCTCCATGTACCGGTTCATCCGGGCCTGGTAGATCGCGCCGAGCGGGCCGAGGCCCATCGAGACGGTCGGGAACTCCCAGAAGTCCGGCATCAGCCGCGGGTGCGGGTAGCTCGACAGGCCGTACGGGGCCTTCGACTTCTCCTGGCGGAACGCGTCGAGCTGCTGCTCGGTGAGCCGGTCCAGGAGGTAGGCGCGGGCGTAGATGCCGGGGGAGGCGTGGCCCTGGAAGAAGATCTGGTCGCCGCCGTCGCCCTCGTCCTTGCCCCGGAAGAAGTGGTTGAAGCCCACGTCGTAGAGCGAGGCGGAGGAGGCGAAGGTCGCGATGTGGCCGCCGACGCCGATACCGGGGCGCTGGGCGCGCGAGACCATGACGGCCGCGTTCCAGCGGGTGGCGTTGAGGACCTTGCGCTCGATCTCCTCGTTGCCGGGGAAGAAGGGCTCGTCCTTCGTGGCGATGGTGTTGACGTAGTCCGTGGAGCGCATCTCGGGGACGGCCACGCGCCTCTCGCGGGCCCGCTCGATCAGTCGCAGCATCAGGTAGCGGGCGCGCTCGCGGCCCCGCTCGTCGACGGCCGCGTCCAGGGAGTCGAGCCACTCCCTGGTCTCCTCCGGGTCGAAGTCCGGGACCTGGCTCGGCAGGCCGCCAATGATGATCGGATTGCGATCGGATGCGGAAGCCACGCTGTTCCTTCGCTGTCAGGGGAGTCGTGCCTTGGGTCGCCGCCTCCCATGGTCTTACGCCCAGCCGGAATCTTCACCTCTACCACTGGGTAACACCTGGAGCGGGGAAGGAGCGCCGGGCGGGCCCGCCGTTCCGGGGCGCGGCGGGGCCAAATCGCAACCTTACGCCCACGGCGATCAACGGGTTCGTGAGGCCGTTCGTCCCTCGAACAGGTAGGAAAGTCCTCATGCGATGCCGAATGGGCCGGAATGGTGTGGGATGAATCACCGGTGGTCCTGCCGGGAACCCTGAAACGTACGGCAAAGTTGCGGCGAGACGGCCGTAATCGTCACCGTTTCGACGGTCTCGGCGGCCGGGTACTTGCGCGATCCGCCGCGCCCGTGTGGACTACGCCCAATGCTGCGCGTACGCGCGCCGCCGAAAGACATTCACCGAACATGAGCAGGAGGCACCCCGTGAGCGCGACCGCGGACCACGCGGAGAGCCTGGCCGCCCGGCTGGGTTTCCAGTCCGAACAGGTGGTCCAGGAGATCGGCTACGACGAGGACGTCGATCAGGAATTCCGTGACACCGTCGAGGCACTCGTCAGTGAGCTCGCCGACGAGGACTACGACGACGTCGCCGACGCCGTGCTGCTGTGGTTCCGCGACGAGGACGGCGACCTGACGGACGCCCTGGTCGATGCGACCGAGATGGTCGAGGACGGCGCACTGATCCTGCTGCTGACCCCCAAGACGGGCCGTGACGGCTACGTGGAGGCCAGCGACATCAGCGAGGCCGCCGAGACCGCGGGCCTCTCGCTGGCGAAGGGCCTGCCCGTCGGCAAGGAGTGGACCTCCACCAAGCTGGTGACGCCGAAGGCCGCCAAGTCCAAGAAGTAAGCCGCGCCCCGCAGCCGAGCGGACGCACACCCCGCCGACCCGGATCACCCCGGGGACGGCGGGGTGTGCGCGTTTCCGGGCTCCGCCGGGGCTCCGTCCGGGCTCCTGCCGTGCACCTCGCGGGCCCTTCCGGTCCGCCGCGCGCGCCACGGCCCCGCCGGCGGCCCGATCCGGGGCGGCCACCCTTAGGGTGGGTCTCACCCGAACGGCCCCGTGCGGGACGGCAGGAACGAAGGGATGCGAGAGATGGCGATCGAGGTCGGACAGAAGGCCCCGGACTTCGAGCTCAAGGACAACCACGGCGCCACCGTGCGGCTCTCCGACTTCCGGGGGGAGAAGGCCGTCGTGCTGCTCTTCTACCCGTTCGCCTTCACCGGCGTGTGCACCGGTGAGCTCTGCGAGCTGCGCGACCAGCTGCCCCGCTTCCAGAACGACGACGTCCAGCTCCTGGCCGTCTCCAACGACTCCGTGCCGACCCTGCGCGTCTTCGCCGAGCAGGAGGGCCTGGAGTACCCGCTGCTGTCCGACTTCTGGCCGCACGGGGAGACCTCCCGCGCCTACGGCGTCTTCGACGAGGAGAAGGGCTGCGCGGTCCGCGGCACCTTCGTCATCGACAAGGACGGCGTCGTGCGCTGGACCGTCGTCAACGGCCTGCCCGACGCGCGTGACCTGAACGAGTACATCAAGGCCCTCGACAGCCTCTGAGGGCCCGCCGACGGGTATCGAACGAAAACCGCCTGCGGGCGGGAACCCGTCACTAGGATCCAACCGTTGATCCGGTAGCAACGCACGCGGGGCACCGCCCCTCACACATACATGGAGGACTCGTGGGAGTCAGCCTCAGCAAGGGCGGCAACGTCTCGCTGACCAAGGCCGCGCCCAACCTGACGGCGGTCATCGTCGGTCTGGGCTGGGACGCCCGCACCACCACCGGTGTCGACTTCGACCTCGACGCCAGCGCGATCCTGACCAACGACCAGGGCAAGGTCGCCACCGACTCGAACTTCGTGTTCTTCAACAACCTGAAGAGTCCGGACGGCTCGGTCGAGCACACCGGTGACAACCTGACCGGCGAGGGCGAGGGCGACGACGAGGCGATCAAGGTCAACCTCGCCGGCGTCCCGGCCGACGTGGCCAAGATCGTCTTCCCGGTCTCCATCTACGAGGCCGAGAGCCGCCAGCAGAGCTTCGGCCAGGTCCGCAACGCGTACATCCGCGTGGTGAACCAGGCCGACAACAGCGAGCTCGCCCGCTACGACCTCTCCGAGGACGCCTCCACCGAGACCGCCATGGTCTTCGGCGAGCTGTACCGCAACGGCGCGGAGTGGAAGTTCCGTGCCATCGGCCAGGGCTACGCCTCGGGCCTGCGCGGCATCGCGCAGGACTTCGGCGTCAACGTCTGAGCCTGAGCAGAACCGAGTTCGTCCGTCCGGCGCCGTGCACCTCTGTGTACGGCGCCGGACCGGCTTTGCCACCATGGAGGCGGGTGGCCGGGCCACCATCACCACGCACCACGTCGTTCGGGGAGGACCACATCATGGGCGTCACACTCGCCAAGGGGGGCAACGTCTCCCTCTCGAAGCAGGCACCGAACCTCACCCGGGTTCTGATCGGGCTCGGATGGGACGCGCGCTCGACCACGGGGGCCGACTTCGACCTCGACGCCAGCGCGCTGCTGTGCCGCGACGGCCGGGTGCTCGGCGACCAGTACTTCGTCTTCTACAACAACCTCAAGAGCCCCGAGGGCTCCGTCGAACACACCGGCGACAACCTCACCGGCGAGGGTGAGGGCGACGACGAGTCGATCATCGTGGACCTCACCAAGGTCCCGGCCCAGGTCGACAAGATCGTCTTCCCGGTCTCCATCCACGAGGCGGACAGCCGCCGGCAGAGCTTCGGCCAGGTCAGCAACGCCTTCATCCGTGTGGTGAACATGGCGGACGACCAGGAACTGGCCCGCTACGACCTCACCGAGGACGCCTCCAGCGAAACCGCGATGATCTTCGGCGAGGTCTACCGCTACGGGGGCGAATGGAAGTTCCGGGCGGTGGGACAGGGGTACGCGTCGGGCCTGCGGGGCATCGCTCTAGACTTCGGGGTCAACGTTTCGTAAAGCCGTACAAGACGATGGGGTGCCAGTGGTTCTCAAAACCTTCGGCTGGTCGTTCGCAGTCACTGCGCTCGGTCTGGTCGCAGCGGTGTTCTACGGGGGGTGGACCGCTTTTGGGATCGTGGCGATCCTGTCGATCCTCGAAATCTCGCTGTCCTTCGACAACGCGGTGGTCAACGCCGGAATCCTGAAGAAGATGAATGCCTTCTGGCAGAAGATCTTCCTCACGGTCGGCGTGCTCATCGCGGTGTTCGGCATGCGCCTGGTCTTCCCCGTCGTGATCGTCGCGATCAGCGCCAAGATCGGTCCGATCGACGCGGTCGATCTCGCGATGACCCAGAAGGAGACGTACAAGCAGCTGGTCACGGACGCCCACCCGTCCATCGCCGCCTTCGGCGGCATGTTCCTGCTGATGATCTTCCTCGACTTCATCTTCGAGGACCGCGACATCAAGTGGCTCGCCTGGCTGGAGCGCCCGCTCGCCAAGCTCGGCAAGATCGACATGCTGTCCGCGTGCATCGCGCTGATCGTCCTGGTGATCACCTCGATGACCTTCGCCACCCAGGCCCACCAGCACGGCGGCGCCACCGCGGACAAGGCGCAGACCGTCCTCGTCTCCGGCATCCTCGGCCTGATCACCTACATGATCGTCGGCGGCCTCTCCGGCTACTTCGAGAACAGGCTGGAGGAAGAGGAGGAGGCCGAGCACGAGGCGGAGGAAGCCGCCAAGAAGAGCGGCAAGTCCGTCTCGGCCGTCGCGATGGCCGGCAAGGCCGCGTTCTTCATGTTCCTCTACCTCGAGGTCCTCGACGCGTCCTTCTCCTTCGACGGCGTCATCGGCGCCTTCGCCATCACCAACGACATCGTGCTCATGGCGCTGGGCCTCGGCATCGGCGCCATGTACGTCCGCTCGCTCACGGTCTACCTGGTCCGCCAGGGCACCCTGGACGACTACGTCTACCTGGAGCACGGCGCGCACTACGCCATCGGCGCCCTCGCCGTGATCCTGCTCGTCACCATCCAGTACGAGATCAACGAGGTCGTCACCGGCCTCGTCGGCGTCGTGCTGATCGCCTGGTCCTTCTGGTCCTCCGTCCGCCGCAACAAGCGGCTGGCGGCCGAGGGCGGCGACGGGGAGCCCGCGGAGGTCGGCGCCGGGGTGTGACCCGGCCCTGATTGCGGAACGCTCCTTGAGGAGCCGTCTCTTCTTCGGCGGGGCGGCCGCGCGGATCCCACGGGACCGCGTGGCCGCCCCGCGGCATATCCGCGGCTCGTCCGCGCACGGACCGACCAGGGGGGTTGGGGCACATGGGGTTCTTCGACGGGTTCTTCGACGGGATCAGGGGCGCCCGCGCGATGCGGTTCGACTCGGGCCACGCCTCGTCGAACGCCATCGAGCTGACCAAACGGCAGCCGACGGTCTCGCTCACCAAACAGCAGGCCGTCCACGGCAACCTCCGGGTCAACCTGTCCTGGCGGATGCGCACGTCGGACATAGGGGGCCGCTCAGGCCAGAGCGGGCAGCTCCTGCGCCACCCGTTCAAGCTGTTCAAGCCCGACATGGTGCAGGCCCACACCCAGGGCATGGTCAACGTCGACCTCGACATGGGCTGCCTGTACGAGCTGACGGACGGCACCCGCGGCGCCGTCCAGCCGCTGGGCAACCTGCTCGGCGACCTCAACGACCCGCCGTACGTGAAGCTCAGCGGGGACGACCGGTTCGGCTCCCCCTCCGGGGAGACCCTCTACGTCAACCTCGACCACGCCGACGAGATCAAGCGGCTGCTGGTCTTCGTCTACATCTACGACCAGACCCCGGCCTTCGACCGCACCCATGCCCTGGTGACCCTCTACCCGACCGCCGGACCGAGGATCGAGATCCCGCTGGAGGAGCGCCACCCGCAGGCCCGCTCCTGCGCGGTGGTCTCCCTGCAGAACGTCAAGGGCGAGCTGGTCGTGCGCCGCGAGGTGAAGTTCGTGTACGGGTTCCAGGCCGAGCTGGACCGGCTGTACGGCTGGGGGCTCCAGTGGGGGCGGGGCTACAAGACCAAGGCCTGAGCCCCGCCCGGGATACCCGCCGGCGGCCTCGGCGGCCTCAGCGGCGGATGAACTGGGGGCCCTGCACGGGCAGCCGGAACGAGGGGTCCCCGCCCGGAGCCGGCACGGGTACCGGGGACACCTGCTGGGGGTAGCCGTACGCGGGCTGGACGGGAGGCGGGGCCTGGGTGACCGGGGCGGCCACCGGCGGGCGCATGGCGGCGGTCCGGTCGTCGCCGGCCCCGGCGGCGGGCGCGGGCGCGCCCTCACCGGCCTCGGCGGCGTTCTCGTCGACGGAGATCCCGTGGTCCGTCGCGAGCCCCACCAGGCCGTCGGAGTAGCCCTCGCCCAGCGCGCGGAACTTCCACCCCTCGCCCCGGCGGTACAGCTCGCCGCAGATCAGCGCCGTCTCGGCCCCGGTCTCCGGCCGCACGTCGAAGTGGGCCAGCGGCTCCGGCGCGGCGCCGGGGGAGGCGTCGTACAGCTGGATCCGCAGGTCGTGGACCCGCTCGAAGGGCACGTCCTCGGCGGAGGCCACGACCAGGACCCGGTCCACGACCGGCGGCACGGCCCGCAGGTCCGCCTGCACCGCGTCGGTGACCCCGTCCCCGATCTGCTTCTTGCCCAGGCGCCAGACGGACCCCGAGGGGTGGCGGGGCTGGTTGTAGAACACGAAGTCCTCGTCCGAGCGCACGCGCCCGTCCGCCCCCACGAGCAGCGCGGAGGCGTCCACGTCCGGCACCTCGGGCCCGGTGGTCCAGCGCAGCACCGCCCGGACCGCCGTGGCGGCCACCGGGATGTTCGAGCCCTTCTGCATCGCGTGCGTCATGCCCGTCATCCTGCCCTCCCGGACGGGTGGGGAACAATGCGGCCCCCCGTAGGGCCTTGTCCCCGACCGGGTAGCTGGGCATTGTGCGAGAGGGTTACCGGAACTTCATGTGCTTGAGGAACTCTTGACTCGCGTTCGTACGTACTATTACCGGCCACGCCAGTTGGGCCGCCGAGGCAGTACGGGGGAAGCGCATGCGTCACTTTGGGCACATATCGCCCGCCAGCCGTAAGGGCCTCTTCCACCAGGAGCCCGCCGAGTTCACCCTGGCCTCCCCCGCCCGCACCCTCGCCGCCGCGCTCGGGGCCACCCTCTACAGCCCGGCCACCCGCCCGCGGCTGGCCGCCGACATCCGCAAGCAGGCCGGCCGGGGCGTCGTCTCGATGGTCCTCTGCCTGGAGGATTCCATCAGCGACGCCGACGTGGTCGACGGCGAGGAGAACCTCGTCCGGCAGTTCGCCGCGCTCGAGGCCGAAGGCCCCGCCGCCGGGGAACTCCCCCTCCTGTTCATCCGCGTCCGCACCCCCGAGCAGATACCCGACCTCGTGCGCCGCCTCGGCCGGTCCGCGCGGAACCTGGCCGGATTCGTGCTTCCCAAATTCACCGAGAGCCGTGGAACGGCCTTCCTCGACGCCGTGGCCCACGCCGAAGCCGTCGGCGGCCTCGCCCGGCTCTACGCCATGCCCGTCCTGGAGACCCCCGACCTCCTCCACCTGGAGACCCGGGTCCAGGCCCTCGCCGGCATCTCCCGCACCGTGAACCGCCACCGCGAGCGGGTCCTGGCCCTGCGCCTGGGCGTCACCGACTTCTGCTCCGTCTACGGACTGCGCCGCACCCCCGACATGACCGCGTACGACGTCCAGATCGTGGCCGGGGTCATCGCCGACGTGGTCAACGTCCTCAGCCGCGCCGACGGCACCGGCTTCACCGTCACCGGCCCCGTCTGGGAGTACTTCCGCAGCCAGCAGCGCCTCTTCAAGCCGCAGCTGCGCCGCAGCCCCTTCCTGGAGGAGGGGGTCGAGGAACTGCGCACCGCGCTGATCGAGCACGACCTGGACGGACTGCTGCGCGAGGTCGAGCTCGACCGGGCCAACGGGCTGCTCGGCAAGACCTGCATCCACCCCGCGCACGTCACCCCGGTGCACGCGCTGTCGGTCGTCTCCCACGAGGAGTTCTGCGACGCCCAGGACATCCTGCGGCCCGAGCGGGACGGCGGCGGAGTGATGCGTTCCACCTACACGAACAAGATGAACGAGGTGAAGCCCCACCGGGCCTGGGCCGAGCGCACCATGCTGCGCGCCGAGGTCTTCGGTGTGGCGAAGGAGGAGGTCGGCTTCGTCGACCTCCTGACCGCCGGGCTCCAGCTGTGAGCGGCCCACCGCCGATGACGAGGATGACGATGAAGGGCAAGACGATCGACCCCGTGTGGTCGGGAACCTGGGTCGCGCGGCGGCTCGGCGTGCGCCTGGAGGGCGCCGACGGAGACGGGGGCGGCCTGGCGGAGCTCCTCGGGCTGGCCCTGCGGCGCAACCCCAAGCGCGCCCACCTGCTGGTCTCGCAGGTGCTCGGCAAGCACGTCCCGCAGTCGCCCGCGACCGTGTACGCCGCCGGGTACGGGCTCGGGGAGCGGGTCCGGGCCCTGCTCGGCGACCGCGCCGCCTCCGCCGTGGTCCTCGGCTACGCCGAGACCGCGACGGGGCTCGGCCACTGCGTCGCCGACGGGCTGGGCGCGGCCCCCTACCTGCACTCCACGCGCCGCCCGGTGCCGGGGGTGCGGGCCGCCGGCGGGTTCGAGGAGGCGCACTCGCACGCCACCTCGCACCTGCTGCTGCCGGAGGACCCGGAGCTGCTGGCGGGGGACGGCCCGCTGGTCCTCGTCGACGACGAGTTCTCCACCGGCAACACCGTCCTGAACACCATCCGCGACCTGCACGCCCGCCACCCGCGCGGCCACTACGTGGTCGTCGCCCTGGTCGACATGCGCTCCGCCGCCGACCGCGACCGGCTCACCGCCTTCGCCGCCGAACTGGGCGCCCGCGTGGACCTCCTCGCCCTGGCCTCGGGCACGGTCTCCCTCCCGGAGGGGGTCCTGGCCAAGGGGCGGGCCCTGGTGGAGGAGTACGAGACCGGGGGCGCGGGCGGGGCAGCCGGGGCCGGGCCCGCCGGAGCGGAGGCCTCCGTTCCCGAGGCCGCCGAGGCCGCCGGGGCCGCCGGGGTCGTGGGAGCCGCCCGTGCCGGGGCCGGGTGCTCCGTTCCCGGGATCGCCGCGGGTCCGGCCGGGCCCGGCCGCGCCGGCGTCCCGTACGCGCGGGTCGACCTGGAATGGCCCGCCGGGGTGCCCGACGGGGGCCGGCACGGGTTCACCCCCGGCCACCGGGCGGCGCTGGAGACGGCCCTGCCCGCCCTCGCCGGACAGGTGGCGGCCGCACTGGGCGAGGGGCCCGGGCGGGTCCTCGTACTCGGCAACGAGGAGCTGATGTACGTCCCGCTGCGCCTCGCGGCGGCCCTGGAGGAGCGCGGGGCGGCGGCCGAGGTGCGGTTCTCCTCGACCACCCGCTCGCCCGTCCTCGCCGTGGACGACCCCGGCTACGCCATCCGCACCCGCCTGGTCTTCCCCGCCCACGACGCTCCCGCCGACGGCCCCGGCGACCGCTACGCCTACAACGTCGCGGGCGCCGGCTTCGACGCGGTCGTCGCGGTCGTGGACTCCGCCGGGGACACCCCCGAGCTGCACACCGGGCTGCTGGCCGCCCTGGCCCCGCACACCGGCCGCGTCGTGCTGGCCGTCGTCCCCTCGTACACCCCGGGCGGCCCCGCCGCGACCGCTCCGAGCCACCCCACCGCCCAGCCGGGAGAAGCCACGACCGCCACGACGACCCCCGCCGCGACCGCCCTCGCCGCGACGGGGCCCGCCGCGACCGTGCCCGGCCCCGCCGCCGCCGCGGCGTCCCGCATACCCGACACCCCCCACCGGCAGGAGCCGTCGACCGTGTCCGAGCCGCGCCTGCCGGAGCCCCTGCGCGGGCCGGCCTTCTCCTCCTACGCCCCCGAGGACGTCGGCTGGCTGCTCCAGGACCTCTCCGCCGTCGAGCTGGAGGCCCCGACCGAGGAGCGCGAGGAGGCCATCCAGGCAGGCGGCGCGCACTACGCCGAGTCCCTGCCCGTCGAGTACCAGCCGTCCGCGCGCTACCAGGAGCTGTACGAGGGCGCCCTGGCCGCCTCCGCGGCCCGCGTCGCCCGCGCCGTGGGCACCGTGACCGAGACCGTCCTCGCCGAGCGCACCCCCTCCCCGGTGCTCGTCTCCCTGGCCCGCGCCGGAACCCCCGTCGGCGTGCTGATGCGCCGCTGGGCCGCCGCCCGGCACGGCCTGGACCTGCCGCACTACGCCGTCTCCATCGTGCGCGGACGCGGCATCGACGCCAACGCCCTGCGCTGGCTCGCCGCCCACCATGACCCGGCCGACGTGGTGTTCGTCGACGGCTGGACCGGCAAGGGCGCCATCACCCGCGAGCTGCGCGAGGCCCTGGCCGGCTTCCCCGGCTTCAACCCGGAGATCGTCGTCCTCGCCGACCCCGGTGCCTGCGTCGAGACGTACGGCACCCGCGAGGACTTCCTGATCCCCTCCGCCTGCCTGAACTCCACCGTCTCCGGCCTGGTCTCGCGCACCGTCCTGCGCTCCGACCTGGTCGGCCCGGACGACTTCCACGGCGCCAAGTTCTACCGCGAGCTGGCCGGGGCCGACGTCTCCACCGCCTTCGTGGACGCCGTCGCCGCCCGCTTCGGCGAGGTCGCCGAGGCCGTCGACGCCGAGGTCAAGGAGCTCCTCGCCACCGACCGCACCCCCACCTGGGTGGGCTGGGCGGCCGTCGAGCGGATCAGCGAGGAGTACGGCATCCACGACGTGAACCTGGTCAAGCCGGGCGTCGGCGAGACCACCCGCGTGCTGCTGCGCCGCGTACCGTGGAAGATCCTGGCCCAGCGCGGCGCCGGCTCCGACCTGGACCACGTACGCCTCCTCGCCACGCAGCGCGGCGTCCCGGTCGAGGAGGTCGACGGCCTCCCGTACACCTGTGTAGGACTCATCCACCCCCGCTTCACGCGCGGCGCCACCGGCGCCGACGGAAAGGCAGTGGCCGCCCAGTGACCAGCCAAGTGACCCGCCAGGGACCCGTCCTCGTAGCCAGCGACCTCGACCGCACGCTCATCTACTCGTCGGCCGCCCTCGGCCTGACCATGCCCGACCCGCAGGCCCCCCGGCTGCTGTGCGTCGAGGTGCACGAGGGCAAGCCGCTGTCCTTCATGACGGAGACGGCGGCGGCGCTGCTGGCCGAGCTCGCCGCGGACCCGGCGACGGTCTTCGTCCCGACCACCACCCGCACGCGCAAGCAGTACCAGCGCATCCGCTTCCCCGGCCCCCCGGCCCCGTACGCGATCTGCGCCAACGGCGGACAGCTGCTGGTGGACGGCGAGCCCGACCGGGACTGGCGGCGCGCGGTGGCCCGGCGGCTCGCCGAGGAGTGCGCCCCGCTGGAGGAGGTCCACCGGCACCTGCTGGCCGTGGCCGACCCGCAGTGGCTGCGCAAGGCGCGCATCGCCGAGGACCTCTTCGCCTACCTCGTCGTCGAGCGGGCCCTGGTCCCCGACGAGTGGCTCAAGGCCCTCACCCGGTGGGCCGAGGAGCGCGGCTGGACCGTCTCCCTCCAGGGCCGCAAGATCTACGCCGTCCCGCGCCCGCTGACCAAGAGCGCCGCGATGCGCGAGGTCGCCCGGCGTACGGGCGCCACCGCCACCCTCGCCGCCGGTGACTCCCTCCTCGACGCCGACCTGCTGCTGGCGGCCGACCGCGCCTGGCGGCCGGGCCACGGCGAACTGGCCGACGCGGACTGGACCGCGCCGACGGTGACCGCCCTGCACGAGGCCGGTGTACTCGCCGGTGAGGAGATCGTCCGCTGCTTCGGGCGGGCGGTTGCGACACTGGCCGCATGACCAAGGGCAACAGCACCAAGATCACGGATGAGCTCTACCGCTACGTCCTCGCGCACAACCCCCCGCTGGACGAGTTCCAGCGGGGGCTGGTCGCCACCACCTGGGAGAAGTTCCCCGAATCCGCCGGCATGCAGTCGGCGGAGGAGCAGGGCCCGCTGCTCGCCTTCCTCGTCCGGCTGACGGGCGCGAAGCACATCGTGGAGGTCGGCACCTTCACCGGCTTCTCCGCCCTGTCCATGGCCCAGGCCCTGCCGGCCGACGGCCGGCTGATCGCCTGCGACGTGTCGGAGGAGTGGACCGCGTACGGCCGCGAGGCCTGGGCGGCGGCCGGCGTCGCGGACCGCATCGACCTGCGCATCGCCCCCGCCCTCGACACCCTGCGCGCCATGCCGGCCGAACCGCACATCGACCTGGCCTACGTGGACGCGGACAAGGAGAACCAGATCCTCTACTGGGAGGAGCTGGTGCCCCGGCTGCGTCCGGGCGGGCTGATCGTCACGGACAACACCCTCTTCCACGGGACGGTCCTGGACGGGTCCCCCGGCAGCCGGGGCGCGGCCGTCCGCGCGTTCAACGACCACGCCAAGGCGGACACCCGCATGGATTCCGTCCTCCTGGCCGTCTCGGACGGCCTCACCCTCTCGCGCAAGCGCTAGGGGTTCCGCCCGGAGGTCAGCAGCAGCCGCCCCCGCCGCAGCAGCCCCCGCCGCCGGAGGGCGCGGGGGCACTGCTGGTCCCCCCGACGGCGACGGCGGACAGCAGCTTCACGGTGTCGCCGTGCCCGGCGGGGCAGTCGGCGGGCGCGGACGACTCGGCCATCGGACGGCTGACCTCGAAGGTGTCGTCGCAGGTCCGGCAGCGGTATTCGTAACGGGGCATGCGCACAGGCTAACGGGCCGCCGCCCCGCCCCGGGCCCGTTCCTCACGGGCGGCCTGGTCGGGGTGGCGGGCGCGCCAGTACGGGTTGTCGTGGGGGAGGGCGCTGCCGACCCGCCCGTACATCCCGAACCACATCAGCATCACGCCGACGACGAAGCTGAACAGCACGTTCTGGATCTTGAAGGCCAGGAAGTTCAGACCGGTGTCCAGCAGCGCCAGGTTCACGAACCCGCTGGCGATGAACAGCAGCCCCAGCACGATGTTGAGGGTGGAGGCGAAGGTCCCGCCGATCACCATGCCGGCGACCAGCAGGAGCCCGATGCAGATCGACAGCACGCTCAGCGCGCCGTTGGTGTTCAGGGCCAGCACGGTGTCGCCGCCGGTGTCGAAGAACCCGATCCGGTGGACCAGGCCCAGGATCCCGAAGGCGATCAGCAGCAGGCCGGTCAGCCCGGCGCCGACCCGGTAGACCTGGCTCAGCTTGTGGTCGCTGGGCAGGTGCTCGTCGAGCCGTGCGTTGACCGGGTGGAGCATGCGCTCCACCAGCCGGGGGCCCTGCCGCTCGGGGGGCGGGCCGTAGGGCTCGTGGGGGACGTAGGGCGCGTAGTGCTCGTGCGGCTCGGTGCAGCCGTAGGCCGCGTGCGGCACGTACGTCTCCGGGCGCGCGGGGGGTGCCTGGCGCTCGCGGGGCCTGTGGAAAGTGTGGGCAGCCATGACGCCCTCCTCGGTTCCGATCCCGGCACCCTCCAGCATCCGCCCAAGCCGGGACGCGGACAACTCCTCACCCGGCTCCTCACCCGGCGGCGCGGCGCCCCCGCATGTCCGCCACCACCCGGCCCACCGCCGCCCGGACCTCCTCCGTCTCCTGCAGGAAGTGCCAGTAGTCGGGGTGGCGCCCCTCCAGCCCCGCGAGCGCCCGCTCCATCCGGGCCACCGCCTCGTCCAGCGGCCGCGCGTGCCGCGGATCGGGCACGCTGCGCCCCTCCATCGCCAGCCGCTGCGCGTCCCGGATCGCGAACCGGGTCCGCTGCACCTCCGCCTGCGGGTCCCGCGCCACCGCCTCCAGCCGCGACAGCCGCTCCTGCGCCGCCGACACCGCCTCGTCGACGGCGTCCAGCCCCGCCCGCACCGCCTCGACCAGCGCCGTCACGTCCGCCCAGCGCTGCTCGTCCCGTGCCCGTCCGGCCTCCGACAGCCGCTCCTCGGCCTGCGCCACGTCCCGTACGGCCTGGTCGGGTACGTGCTGGAGGTCCTGCCAGCAGGCCGCGCTGAACCGGCGGCGCAGCTCGCTGAGCACCGGATCCACCCGGTCCGCCCGGTTGCGCAGCGCCTGCGCCCGCGTCCGCAGGCTCACCAGCCGCCGGTCGATCTCCGCCGCCCGCTCCGGCAGCCGTTCCGCCTCGGCCCGTACCGCCCCCGCGTCCCGCAGGATCCGCTCCGCCCGCTGCACCGTCTCCGGCACCCCGTGCTGCGCCGCGCCCTGGTTCAGCTTCGTCAGCTCGGGCCCCAGCGCCGCGAGCCGCGCCGCCAGGTCGTCGGCCCGCATCCCCTTGGCCCGTACGGCGTCCAGCGCGTCGCTCGCCGCCAGCAGCGCAGCCTTCGCCCGCTCCCGGGCCGGCGCGACCCGGGCCAGCTGCGTCTCGGCCTTGTCCAGCAGCGGCTGCAGCCCCTGCGCGAACCGCTCCAGCTCCCCCTTGACCCGGACGAGCTCCTCCCGGGCCCGCGTCAGCTGCTGCCGGGCCTGCGCCGCGACGGAGCCCTCCAGGTCGACCCGGTCCAGGTCGTGCGCGTCGACGGCCTCGATGTAGGTGCGGCTGACCTCGTCGATCCGCCGCCCGAGCGCCGCGAACCCGTCGGCGGCCTGCCGCGCGGCGGGAGACCCGTCGGCGGCGGCGATGGTCTCCATCGAGATCCGCAGGTCCCGCTGGGCGGTGTCCAGTTCGTAGAACGCGGCCGCGGCGGCGTCCTTGGCCGCCTGCGCATCCGCCCGCCGCCCCTCGTCCCGCCCACCGAACCACCGCCGGGATGCCGTCGCCACAGTCCCTCTCCCGTACCCCATCCGCCAAGCCCGGGTCCATTCTCCCCCACGGGAACGGGTTTGCGTGGGGGGTGCGCCTGCCATGTAGGCTGTCCACTCGTCCACGGGTGCGTAGCTCAGGGGTAGAGCGCTGCTCTTACAAAGCAGATGTCGGCGGTTCGAAACCGTCCGCGCCCACCAGCACGAAGGCCCCCAACCGATCATGGTTGGGGGCCTTTTGCATGCACGACCGGCGTCGACTGGCCGTCGGATCACCAGGAGAGGTCGCGTACGCGGGGTGGGTGGTCCGGGGTGAAGCGGATCAGTTTGGTCGCCGGGTCGTCCAGGGGTTCCGAGAAGCGGGCCGGCCAGGTGTGGGGGTCGGGGCCCAGGTAGCGGGTCAGTTTGCGGAGGGCTCGGGGGCGGTCCAGGGGGACGGTGGCGGCCGTGCCCCGGCAGGTGACCGACAGGACCTGGCCGTCGGCGAGCTCGCAGGTGTCGACGACCAGTGCGACGCGGGGGTCGGCCGCGAGGATTCGTTCCATGCGGGAGTAGGAGCCGGTCAGCCACCAGAAGGCCCCGTCCTCCCAGAGGAACCACACGGGCCGGACCTCGGGGCCTTGCGTGGCGACGCGTGCCACGAGGGGGCGGGCGAGGAATTCGTCGACATCCACCTGGTGTGCCTTCCGATCGGATTCGTTCGAAGATCGTTCGGATAGAGCTTGCCAGGCGAACGGTCGTCATCATGGTTTCCATGAATTTCGAATCCGGCAGGGCTCCTGTCGAGAGCACGCACGTCAGGGCGGTGACCGACGGGGTCGCGCACACCTTCACGTGGGAGGCGGACGCGCGGGTCCAGGTGCGGGACCTGGGGGGAGAGGTCGTGGTCGAGGCGAACGCAGAAGGTCTCAGGACGCTCGCCCGTCATCTGCTGGTCCTCGCGGGGGACGGCGTCCCCGACGGGAGCCATCTGCACCTCGAACCTGGCAACGGGCTGGAGGACGGGTCCCTCGGTCTGGTCCTGGAGCGCTACGACGAGGAGTGAAGGGGGCGCACACGGGGCGGGGCGGTGTCAAGACACGGGGTTCCGGGGCGTGACCTCGGGGGGCCGGGCGGCGCTTACTTGAGGTCCGGTCGCTGTGGAGCGACGGGAGATCGAGAGGAGTTTCGGTGATGCTTCAGCAGGTTCACAGCCCCCGCCCCGCCCCCGCCAAGCGGCGGATGTTCCGCTACATGATGGTCCTGACCACGGCCGCCTTCGTCGCCGGGGGCATCGCTTCGCTGCCCACCTCGGCCTCGGCGGCGTCCCGGGCGGCGCCCGCCGTGGAGGCCGGGGTGAAGGCCGGGGTGAAGGCCGATGCGCTGCCGTGTCCTTCGGGGTATGTGTGGCGGGACAGCTACGACGGTGACGCGCTGTGCGTGACGCCCGCCGAGCGGGACCGGGTGCATGCGCTGAATCCGAACCGGCAGCCCGGTGGGGGTGCCTACGGGCCCTGGACCTGCAAGCCGGGGTACGTGTGGCGGGAGAAGTGGGTCGGGGACACCCTGTGCGTGACGCCCGCCGAGCGGGACCGGGCCAAGGGGCAGGGGCGGCTCATCGACAACGGGCCGGAGCTCCACGGCATACCTGGGAGGTGATCCCCGTCTACGAGCCCCCGGCCGGTCGCGGCCGGGGGCTACGGGGTGTGCGGGGGCCGCGGTCAGGCGTTGGGGCGCTTTCCGTGGTTGGCCTTCTTCTTCTTGCGGGCGCGCTTCTTGTTTCCTCGCTTGGCCATCGGGAGTCTCCCTTGATTCGCCTCGACGCGGATGTTCCGGGCGTTCGTCAGTCTAGGATCCGGGCCGGTTTCCCGCGCGGCGGCGCGGGGACCATCCCGCAGGGGGGTGATGGGTGTGGGCGGCGAGTGGGTCTGGGCCGTCGGGGCGTTCGGGCTCGGGGCCGCGTGGCTGGGGCTGGCCGCCTGGTGGCCGGGGCGGGGGCGGTTCGAGCGGGCGCGGGAGGCCGAGCGGGAGCGGCTGCTCGCGCGGTGGGGGGAGGAGCGGCCGGCGGAGGCGGGGGATCCGCGGCTGGTGGACGCCTCCGCCGGGGGGAGGGAGCGGGGTGGGGGGCCGCGCGACGACTTCACGCCGATGCTCGTCGAGTACTACGCGTACGGGCTGGCGCAGGCGCGGGCCAGCTTCGTCACCAGCCAGTGGTTCGCCGGGGTCGGCGCGGCCGTGCTGCTCTCCGGGATCGGGCTCGGGGTGTGGAAGGCCGAGAGCGGCGGGGAGGTCTACGTCGGGGTGGTGACCAGTTCCGTCGGGGTGGTCGTCACCCTGGTCGGGCAGCTGTTCCACCGCCGGGCCGACGCCGCCCTGCGGCACATGGCCGCCCAGAGCGCCTCCCTGCGCGAGGACCGGCGGGCCGCGGAGGGGGTCCGGCAGGCGATCGCCCTGCTGGAGGAGATCGCCGATCCGGAGCTGCGGGGACGGCTGCAGGCCGGGCTCGTCATGCGGCTTTCCGGGGCGGAGCTGCCGCCCGCGGGGTCATAGTGGAGGCATGTGCCGTTCCATCAAGACCCTGCGCCCGCCCGCCATCCCCGAGAAGGCCACCGAGGCGGAGATCCGCGCGGCCGCGCTCCAGTACGTCCGGAAGGTCTCCGGGTTCCGGGCACCCGCCGCGCACAACCAGGAGGTGTTCGACGCCGCCGTGGACGCCGTCGCCGAGGCGACGCGGCTGCTGCTGGACGGGGTGCAGGTGCGCGGGCGGGCCGCCGCCGCGGTGTGAGGGCCGGCGGGCTCAGGCCGTGCGGCGGCGCAGCAGCCAGATCCCGGCGCCGAGCGCGCCGGCCGCCAGGGTGCCGCCGACCACGATCTGGGCCCGGCTCATGGAGTCCATGCTGCCGCCGAGGCCGCCGCGCGCGGCGCCGGGGGCGACCTGGAGGGTGACGTCGACCCGGCGGCCTCCGCACTCGAAGGTGACGGGGTACGAGCCGGGGGTCGCGTCGCTGAAGACGGTGGCCGCGCCGGAGAGGTTGCTCGCGGTGGCGCTGCCCGGGGCCAGTGCGACGGTGTTGAAGACACGGGAGGACGCCCGGCCGGTGCGCGTGCTGCAGCCGTCGACGTTGAGGCCGACGCGGCCGCCCGGGGAGACGGTGCCGGGGGAGACGGTGGCGGAGGGGGTCGTGCCGCCGGCGGGGGCGGCGTGGGCGGGTACGGCGGCGGCTGCGATGACCAGTGTCGCGGCGGCGACTCCGGTCAGACGATGCCGGATGCGCATGGGGGGCATGGCGGGACTCCTCGGCTCCTCGGGACGACTCGGTGGCGTGCCGTGCTCTGGACGCTAGAAGCCGGGGCGGCGGGCCGCGATTGCTGCCGGGTGAACGGGTGACCCACTGGCCCACCCGGGCCATCCTTCCGGGGGACGCCGGGCGGCGTCAGGCCGTCGCCGGGGGTGTGGGGGAGGGGCGGCGCAGGAGGAAGGCGGAGAGGGAACCGGCCGTGAACAGGGCCAGCAGGGAGACCGCCGTGCCCAGCCAGGCCGTGCCCAGCCACTGGGTGCCGAAGTAGCCCAGGGCCACGCTGTAGGCCGCCCAGCTGATGCCCGCCAGGACCGACCAGGGCAGGAACTCCGCCAGCGTGCGCCGCGTCTTGCCCGCGCCCAGCGAGACCACCGAGCGCCCGGCCGGGGCGAAGCGGGCCAGGACCACCAGCAGGCCGCCGCCGCGGGCCAGGGCCGTGCCCAGCCGTTCGTGGGCCCGGGTCAGGCGGCGGGAGCGGGCGATGACCCGGTCCAGGCGGGGCCCGCCGCGGCGGGCCAGCCGGTAGGCCGTGAGGTCGCCCAGCACCGAGGCGGAGGCGGCCACCGTGAGCAGGACCGCGACGTCCGGGACCCGCGAGGGCGGCCCGCCGGCCGCCGCGGCCGCAGCGGCGGTGATCACCAGGATGCCGCTCGGCAGCACCGGCAGGAACACGTCCAGCAGGACCGACACCGCCACCAGGGCGTAGATCCACGGGCTCGCGGTCAGCGACCCCAGCGTCTCGATCACAACGGGACTCCCCAGTCCGGAGCGCCGCGTGGTCGCGGGGGAGCGGCAGGGGCGGCTTGACAGCCATACAGCGTACGCCCGGCGGCCCCGCCCCGGAGCCCCGGCCTACTCCGCTCCGGTGAGCCGGCGGTCCAGCACCGTCACCAGCCGGGCACCGGTCCGCGACCGGCGGGCCTGGTCCAGCCGGAGCCGGGCCTCCCGCCCGGCCAGGGTCAGCGTCATCAGCTGGTTGCCGAACCAGGGGCCGCCCGTACGCCGCCAGCTCAGCGGCGGTCGTCCCGTCCGGCCGTGCCGGGAGAAGCCGCGGCCGAGCCAGCGGCCCAGCCGGGACCAGCCCAGCCGGAAGCCCCATTTCACCGCGGTGTGGATGGAGTTGTGCACCGGCGAACAGGTCAGCTGGAACACCCGCGCCGTGCTGGGTATGAGGGGCTCGGCCACATACGCGTGGTGCACGTCCCCGGACAGGACGGCGACCGTCGCCGGGGCCTTCGGGCCCGTCCCGACCTCCTCGATCAGATCGCTGAGCGCGGCGAACGACGCCGGGAACGCCGCCCAGTGCTCCAGGTCGCTGCGCCGCCGCAGGTCCTCCCCGATCCGCGCCCACCGCTCCCCGCGCTCCCCGCGGCAGAGCGCGGCGTTCCACGTCTCCGCGTCATGGATCAGCGGCGGCATCAGCCACGGCAGCGAGGAGCCGATCAGCAGGTGGTCGAAGCCGCCGTGCCCGGACAGGGCGTTCTCCCGGAGCCAGCGCTGCTCCGCCGGGTCGAGCATGGCCCGCCCGTCCTCGGCGAGCACCCGCGCGGCGCGGGTGTCGACCATCAGCAGCCGGGTCCGGCCGAAGTCGCGGCGGTAGCTCCAGCGCACCGTCGCGGGGTCGGCGTCCGCCGCGGCCGCGAAGGCGCGCAGCGCGTCCGTGCCGTCCGGGGTGGCCCGTACGGCGGCGTACAGGGGGTCGGCGGCGAGCTCGGCGGGGGAGAGGTTCCCCAGGTGCTGGTACACCCAGTACGACATCAGCCCGCTGAGGACGCGCTCGGGCCACCAGGGGGTCGCGCGCATCTCGGCCTGCCAGGAGGCGCTGGTGTTCCAGTCGTCTATGACGTCGTGGTCGTCGAAGATGTGCAGGCTCGGGACGGTGGAGAGCAGCCAGCGGATCTCCGGGTCGCCCCAGGACTCGTCGTAGAGGCGGGTGTACTCCTGGTAGTCCGCGACCTGGGCGCCGGGGGCCTCGCGAAGGTCCCGGCGGGCCGCCAGCCAGCGACGGGTGTCCTTCGAGAGCTGGTCGGCGTAGACCTGGTCGCCGAGGAGCAGCAGCAGGTCCGGGCGGGTCCGCGACGGGTCGGCGGCCAGGCGGGCCGCGAGGGTGTCGAGGGCGTCCGCCCCGTGCGGTCCCCGCCGGCCGGCGGGCGGGGCGGCCTGCCGGCACGAGCCGAACGTGATCCGCAGGCCGGGCGCGGGGTGGCCGGCGCCGCCTCCCACCGCCGGGGTGGCGATCGTGCTGGGCGGGAAGCGGCCGCCGGGCCGGGGCCAGACGGTGGTGCCGTCGAGCAGTACCTCGTACGCCGTCGCCGTACCGGCCGTCAGGCCGGTGACCGGTATCAGGGCGTAGTGGTGGCCGGTGATCTGGAAGGTGCGGGCGCTGCCGCCGGACCCGTCGGCGCACCGCACCTCCGCCGTGCACGGGCGGTCCGCCTCGATCCATATCGTGGCGGATCCGCCCGTGTCCCAGTCGACGTAGCGCAGCAGCGGTCCCAGTCGCAGTCCGGCCATCAGACTCCCCCTCCTCGACAGCCCTTTGGATCACGGTACGGGGCGGGGCGGGGGCCCGGCCTCCCCCTGGCGGGGGATAGCGGGGGTGAAAATTCCCGGGGAGCGGCGGGGTGTCAGCAGCCGTTCAGGACGTTCACCAGGGCGGTCTTCTCCCCGGCGTCCATGCTCAGCCCCCAGTACTGCTTCACCTCGACCCAGGCGCGGGCGTAGGTGCAGCGGTAGGCGGTGCGCGGCGGCAGCCACTTGCCGGGGTCGAGGTCGCCCTTGGCCTGGTTGACGTTGTCCGTGACGGCGATGAGCTGGGGGCGGGTGAGGTCGTTGGCGAACTGCTGGCGCTTGGCGGTGGTCCAGGTGTTGGCACCCGAACGCCAGGCCTCGGCGAGCGGGACCATGTGGTCGATGTCCACGTCCGAGGCGGCGGTCCAGGTGGCGCCGTCGTACTCGGAGTACCAGCTTCCGCTGACGGCGGCGCAGGAGGAGTCGGTGACGACGTTGACGCCGTCGCGCTTGAGGACCGTCTCGCGGGTGTTGCAGGTGCCGGAGATGGTGATCCAGTGCGGGAACTGGCTGCGGCTGTAGCCGGTGAGGGAGCCCTCGGCGGCCGGGGTGACGGTGGCCAGGTAGGCGCGGGCCTCGGCGGCGCTGATCGGAGTGGGCGGGGAGGCCAGGGCGGCCGGCGCGTTCACGAGGGAGGTGAGGGCGGCGAGGGCGACGGCGGAGGCGAGGACGCCGGCGCGTCCGGCGCGGCGGAGGCGACGCGCGTAGACCGAGGGCGTGCGGAAGGGCGTGAGGGGCATGAGGGGCTCCCTGGAGCGGGGGGTGGACGGCCGTGCGGCCCCGGCGGGGCGCGGCCATGGTGGCGGCGCCGGATGTCGCGGGGATGGGCACCAGGTGACAGATTGCCGACATGGGCACGTCACATCAAGGAGATCAACGCCCCGTATTCAAGGGGAAGTTGAGATTCCGGCCGCCAGGACGGGGCGGGGTGGGGCCAAGCTCACATTTCGGACGCCCTGGCGTCGCGGCCGTCGTCGCGTACCCTGGGCGGAGCAGAAGGGGAGTAGCTCTTCGCCGGACCGTCGACATACTGCTGGGTCACACCAGCCGGCGCCCGGAGGCGGATCGCGTCAGCGGCCCGCCAGCGAGACCTTCGGCCGCAGTGTCCTGTCCTTGTGGCGCGACGCGCGCGGCGCGGCATGCGTACCCCGCATCCGCGCGGTGTGCGGCGTGTCGACATACCCCAGGGCGCCGCCGAGCCGAAGCGACCCCTGAAACACCCCAGGTCTCTCGGTCCCGATGGCGTCCTGCCCGACCGATCGAGGTTTCACCCCGTGTTCAGCTTCACCGTGCTGGCGATCGCCTTCGGCGTCGTCTTCCTCGCCGAGCTCCCCGACAAGACGGCCCTGGCCGGTCTGATGCTCGGCACCCGCTACCGCGCCTCCTACGTCTTCGCGGGCGTGGCCGCCGCCTTCGCCGTACACGTCGCGCTCGCCATCGCCGCGGGCAGCGTGCTCACGCTCCTGCCGCACCGGCTGGTGCAGGCCGTCGTGGGGCTGCTGTTCCTCGCGGGCGCGGCCATGCTGCTGTTCAAGAAGGGCGACGACGAGGAAGAGGTCAAGCCGCCCGCCGACCAGTCCTTCTGGAAGGTCTCCGGGGCCGGTTTCATGCTGATCCTGGTCGCCGAGTTCGGCGATCTGACCCAGATCATGACCGCCAACCTCGCGGCGCGTTACGACAACCCGCTCTCCGTCGGCCTCGGCGCCGTGCTGGCGCTCTGGGCGGTGGCGGGCATCGGCATCCTGGGCGGGCGCACCCTCATGAAGTACGTCCCGCTGCGGCTCATCACCAAGGTCGCGGCCTGCGTGATGCTGGCGCTGGCCGGATTCTCCCTCTACGAGGCGATCGCGGGCTGACGGCCGTCACGTCCCCTCGCCCCGGGCGGCTACCGCGCCGGGGTGAGGGTGAGGCGGATCGAGCCGTCCCCGGCGGATTCCACGCGCACCGCGGTGAGGTCGTCGACGTGGGCCGTGGGGCCGTGGGCGGCGGCGCGCGGGCCTATGCCGATCACGCGCATGCCGGCCGCCAGGCCGGCGGCGATGCCGGCGCCGGAGTCCTCGAAGACCACGCAGTCGGCCGGGTCCACGCCCAGTTCGGCGGCGCCCTTGAGGAAGCCCTCCGGGTCGGGCTTGCTGGCCCCGACGGACTCGGCGGTGACCCGCACGTCCGGCATCGGCAGGGCGGCTGCCGTCATCCGGACCCCCGCCAGGGCGGCGTCGGCCGAGGTGACCAGGGCGTGCGGCAGGCGGGCGACGGCGGCCATGAACTCCGGGGCGCCCGCGACCGGCACCACGCCTTCGGTGTCGGCCGTCTCACGGGCCAGCATCTCGGCGTTCTCGGCGTGGTTGAGCTCCATCGGGCGCTCGGGGAGCAGGATGGCCATCGTGGCGTAGCCCTGGCGGCCGTGGACCACCTTGAGGGCTTCCTGCGGGTCCAGCCCGTGCGACAGCGCCCACGCGCGCCAGCAGCGCTCGACCACCGCGTCGGAGTTGACGAGGGTGCCGTCCATGTCCAGGAGCAGGGCCCTGGCGGTGAGGACGACGGGGGCGGAGGCGGTGCTGGCCGACATCGGCGGGGCTCCAGACGGGGCGGGAGAAGAGAACAAGTGGTTCCGTCCACCGGTCAGGGGGTGTGGACGGAACCACTTTGTTCCTACACGATACAAAACCGGGGGCGGTGTGCGCCACCGCCGCCCGCGTGACCTATCCCTCCAGGGCGCGCCGGGTCGCCGGACCGTAGACGCCCCAGGGGTCGTCGTAGACCCCGGACTCCATCTGGAAGTCCGTCACGGCACGCTCCACCGAGCGGCCGTACCGGCCGTCGAAGCGGCCGTTGTACATCCCCTGGTCCGCGAGCAGCTGCTGGAGTTTGAGCACCTCGGGGCCCGAGTCGCCGTTGCGCAGGGTCGCGGCCTTGGAGGGCGGCGGGGGCGGTGGGGCCGGCTTGGTGGCGCGGGGCGCGCTCGCGGACGGGCTCGGGGACGGCGCCGCCGAGGTGCGGGAGGGGCTCGGGGAGGGCGACGCCGACCGGGACGCACTCGCCGACGCGGACGGCGAGGCCGATGCGGAGGCGCTCTCCTCGGGGCCGGACGGCGTCTGCGACGGGCCGGCCGGGGCCTCGCCGGACGCCGGTACGGACTGCTTGGGGTCCGCCAGCGTCGTGCCGTCCTTCCCGGAGCCGGTGAACAGCCACAGGGCCAGTGCGACCGCTCCGGCGGCCACCACCGCCCCGGCCGCCGCCAGCGGGACCGCCCGCCGCCGCTTCGCCGGCCGTGCGGCGCCCGTCCGCGCCCCCTGCGGGGCCACGGCCCGCAGCCGCATCGTCGGGTCGGCCCCCGGCGCCCCGGCGCCGCGCGGGTCCGCCGGGAACATCGCGGCCGCGGCCTCGGCCCCCGTGCCGGACGGGGCCGCGGGGACGGCCGGGAACATCGCGGTCGCGGCCTCGGCCCCCGCGCCGGACGGGGCCGCCGGGACGGGCGGGAACATGGCGGTCGCGGCCTCGGCCCCCGTGTCGGACGGGGCCGCCGGGACCGGCGGGAACATGGCCGTGGGGGCCTCGTCCGGAGTACCCGCGGCGGGCGGAGGAACCGGAGTGCCCGGAGCCGCCGGGACGGCGGGGATCATGGCCGTCGCCGCCTCGGGGCCCGCCCCGGACCAGTCCGCCGGCGCTCCGGGAGCCGTCGCCGGCCAGGCAGCCGCGTCGGAAGGTATCGGCGGGATCATGGCCGTCGGGGCATCCGGAGCCGCCGGGACGGGCGGGAACATCGCCGTCGCCGCCTCGGGAGCCGACCCCGGCCGGGCCGTCGGGTCGGAAGGTATCGGCGGGAACATGGCGGTGGGGGCCTCGGCTGGAGCCCCCGGGACGGGCGGCATCATCGCAGTCGGCGCATCGGGGCCCGCCCCGGACGGGACCTCCAGGGCTGCCGGGGCGGACGGGACCGGCGGGAGCACGGTCGTCGGGAGCTCGGGGGACGGTGGGGGCCCCGGCGGGAACGTCGGGAACGGGGTGCCGGTGGAGGGGCCGGGCGGGGCCATGGCGCCCAGGACCGGCTGGGGCGGCGTCGGGGGAGGGATCGTTCCCTCGGCCCCGGGCGCGGCCATGTACGGGCGGATGCGCAACGGGTTGAACCCCACCCCCCGCGCACACGCGCAGTCGGCGCCCGCGGCGCCGCATTCCGGACAGCGCTCAGCGCTCACTGATAACCCCTCCCTGGACACTGCCAGCGATTATGCAGACCCCTTTGGCCCCACCCAACCCTTCCGAGAGGCCATAACCGGACAGACCGCTCAGGATGGAGGTGTTGATCCGGCGTGAGGAGGAGCCGATGGCTCAGGATGTGACCGCGTCGCCAAAGAACCCCGCCCCGGGAACCGAACACGCTTCCCGGGACGTGCTCGTCTCGATCGGGGCCCTCCTGCTGGGCCTGCTGATCGCCGCACTCGACCAGACGATCGTCTCGACCGCGCTCCCCACCATCGTGAGCGAGCTCGGCGGCATGGAGCACCTGTCCTGGGTGGTCACCGCCTACATGCTGGCGTCCACCGCGGCCACCCCCCTGTGGGGCAAGCTCGGTGACCAGTACGGCCGCAAGAAGCTGTTCCAGTACGCCATCGTCATCTTCCTCATCGGCTCCGCGCTCTGCGGGCTGGCCCAGGACATGCCGCAGCTGATCGGCTTCCGCGCCCTGCAGGGCCTGGGCGGCGGCGGGCTGATGGTGCTGTCGATGGCGATCGTCGGCGACATCGTCCCGCCCCGTGAACGCGGCAAGTACCAGGGCCTCTTCGGTGCCGTCTTCGGTGCGACCAGCGTGCTCGGCCCCCTGTTGGGCGGCCTGTTCGTGGACCACCTCTCCTGGCGCTGGGTCTTCTACATCAACCTCCCCATCGGTCTCGTCGCCCTCGTCGTCATCGCGGCCGCCCTGCGGATCCCCGCCCGGCCCTCGCGGCACACCATCGACTACCTCGGCACCGCCCTGATCGCCGGCGTCGCCACCTGCCTCGTCCTCGTCGCCTCCCTCGGCGGTGGCTGGGGCTGGGGCTCGGCCCGGATCGTGGGCCTCGCCGTCCTCGGCGCCGTCCTCCTCGTCGCCTTCGTGTTCGTCGAGCACCGGGCCGCCGAACCGGTCCTGCCGCTGAAGCTGTTCCGGATCCGCACCTTCACCCTCTGCTCGGTGATCAGCTTCATCGTCGGCTTCGCCATGTTCGGCGCGATGGTCTACCTGCCGACCTTCCTCCAGGTCGTCCGGGGCGTCTCACCGACCATGTCCGGCGTCCACATGCTGCCGATGGTGCTCGGCCTGCTGATCGCCTCCACCGCCTCCGGACAGATCGTCAGCCGCACCGGACGCTGGAAGGTCTTCCCCCTCACCGGCACCGCCGTCACCGCCGTCGGCCTACTGCTCCTGCACCAGCTGGAACGCACCAGCTCCGACCTGGAGATGAGCGCCTACTTCTTCGTCTTCGGCGCCGGCCTGGGCCTGGTCATGCAGGTGCTCGTCCTGGTGGTGCAGAACGCCGTCAGCTACGCCGACCTCGGAGTCGCCACCTCAGGTGCCACCTTCTTCCGTTCCATCGGCGCCTCCTTCGGCGTCGCCATCTTCGGCACGATCTTCACCAGCCGGCTCGGCGAGAAGCTCACCGCCACCCTCGCCGGAGTCCCCCTCCCGCCCGCCGCGAGCCCGGAACGCATCGAGGCCGACCCCCGGGCCATCGGCGCCCTGCCTCCCGCGCTGCGGCCCCGGGTGCTGGACGCCTACTCCAGCGCCATCACCGACGTCTTCCTCTACGCCGTCCCCGTGGTCCTGCTGGCGTTCCTGATCGCCTGGTTCCTCAAGGAGGACAAGCTGCGCGGGTCCGTCACCGCCCCCGACGTGACGGAGACCCTCGCCTCCAACCCCGTCCAGCGCTCATCCCACGACGAGGTCGCCCGGGCCCTGTCGGTGCTCGGCACCCGCGAGGGCCGCGCCCACGTCTACGAGAAGATCACCGCGAGGGCGGGCTACGACCTGCTGCCCGCCGCCAGCTGGATACTGCTGCGGATGAAGAAGTACGGCTCGGTGGACCCGGCGGTGCTCGCCGAACGCACGTCCGTTCCGCTCAGGGCCGTCACCGACGCCGCCCGCCAGGTCGAGGAACGCGGGCTCGCCGCCAGGGAGGGGCTCTCCCTCGTCCTGACCGACCGGGGCCGCGAGTCCGCGGACCGGCTGGCCGACGCCCGGCAGGAGTCCCTCGCCGAACTCCTCGGCGACTGGTGGGGCCCCGACCGCCCCACCGACCTCGTCAAACTCGTCGAGGAACTCAACCGGGAGCTGTGCGGCTCCGACGCCGAGGAGCCCTACGACACCCTCCCGCGCCGGGACCACGCTGCGCACTGACCGGCGGTGGCGATCACACCAGCGACTTCTCGAACCAGTGCTGGGCGTACGGCCCGGAGTTGTACGCCGGTATCTCCCGGTACCCCTGACGCGCGTACAGGGCGCGGGCCTCCACCAGGTCCGTCCTGGTGTCCAGCCGCATCCGCCGGGCGCCCAGCGCGCGGGCCTCCTCCTCCAGGGCCGCGAGCAGTGCCGCCCCACCCCCCGTGCCGCGCGCGCTCCGGTCGACGTAGACCCGCGTGAGCTCCGCCGTGCCCGGGTCCAGGAGCCGTATGCCGCCG
The DNA here is from genome assembly GCF_042884105.1 of Streptomyces sp. NPDC058157. Taxonomy (NCBI): domain Bacteria; kingdom Bacillati; phylum Actinomycetota; class Actinomycetes; order Kitasatosporales; family Streptomycetaceae; genus Streptomyces; species Streptomyces sp. NPDC058157. Next base: position 9,548 of record NZ_JBHVUQ010000015.1, on the reverse strand, counting down.
CAGGCCAGGGGCCGCCCGTCGAGCCGGCCGACGACGAACCGCCCCGTCGGCGGTGCCAGCTCGTCGGCCGGGAAGTCCAGCATCCCCTGGTCGATCTCCGCCTCCGTGACGGACCGCTCCCAGTACCGCCCGGCGACCTCCGCGTAGTACGCGCGCCGCAGGGCGGTGGCGTCCGCCGTGGTGAACGGCTCCGGGACGACCGCCCAGCCGGAGGCGCCGCCCCGGTCCGCCGTCGTGCCCGTCCCGCTTGCCTTCGTGATCGCATTCCTGTCCATGCCGCCATTGTGGAGACCCGCCCCCGTTCCCCGCGTGGAATATCCACAGGCACGGACCGATGATGAGACAAGGCGTAAATCCCACGAACGAAGGGTGGACGGTCATGTCGGAGCATCCGGACTGTGCCCTGATCCGCCGCGGCTACGAGGCCTTCGGCAAGGGCGACATGGAGACCCTGGGCAGCCTGATGACGGCTGACGTCATCCACCACGTGCCCGGCACCAGCCCCGTGTCCGGGCACCACAAGGGTCGGGAAGCGGTACTCGACCTCTACCGCCGTCTGGGAGAGGAGACCGGCGGCACCTTCCGCGTCACCCTGGAGCGCGTCCTGGTCGACGGCAGGGGCCACGCGATGTCCTTCCACACCACCATGGCGGACCGCGGCGACCGGGGCATCGAGATCCACGAGGGACTCTTCTTCACCATCGTCGGCGGCAAGATCACCGACATCGACCAGTGCACGCAGGACATCGACGAGAGCGACGCCTTCTGGAGCTGAGGGCCGAGTGCCGAGTGCCGAGAGCCGAGTGCCGAGAGCCGCGCGGCGCATGGACGGAAGGGCCCGGGAGCGTACGCCCCCGGGCCCTTCCGTCCGTCCTCACGCCTTCTTCGGCGACGCCTGCTGCACGACCTCGAACGACCACACCTGCGACCCCGACGCCGCCGGCTTCGGCCGGTCCCCGCCGCCGCCACCCTGGTGCGCCGCCTTCATCGGACCCTCCATCCACGCCTGGAAGTCCTCCTCGGAACGCCAGCGCGTGTAGACGAGGTACTGGTCCGTGCCCTCGACGGGCCGCAGCAGCTCGAACCACTCGAACCCGTCCGAGGACTCCACGGCCCCCGCCCGCGAGGCGAACCGCTGCTCCAGCACCTCCCGCTGTTCGTCGGGAACGGTCAGGGCGTTGATCTTCACGATGCTCATGCCGCCATCCTAGGGATCCCGCGGGGGATATCGTCGTCCCGGCAGTGATCCCCAGTGAGGACGGCAAGGCGTGGCTGACGCGGCGGAACACGGCGGTGCCGACGGACATGCCGCGGTCGTGGGCGGCAGACTCGGGGCGGCCCGCCTCCTGCTGTGGGCGCTCGCCGCCGTCCTCACCGTCCGACAGGCGGCCGCCGTCCTGCGCGTGCCCCCGGCCGAGTGGTTCGGCGACCTCCACCTCTCGGCGGGCACCGCCGCCCCCGGCACCCTCTACGACGTCGGCCGGTTCACCGGTACCCCCTTCGCCGGGCTCGTCCTCAAACCCCTGGCCGGCCTGGCCGCGCCCCCCTCCCTGGAGGTCGCCTGGACCTGCGCGACCCTGTTGCTCGTCGCCGCCGTCGGGGTGGTCGCCGCGCGCGGGCTGCCCGATCCGGTGCCCCGCCGCACCGCGCTGCTCGCCGCGCCCGTGCTGGTCGCGCTGATGATGGTCTCCCTCCCGGTCCGCGCGGCCGCCTTCCCGGGCCAGACCGCCGTCCTGCCCGTGCTGCTGGTGCTGCTCGCCGTCTTCCGGGTGCCCGGCGAGAAGCCCGCCGGGCTCCTCGTCGGCCTCGCCGCCGCCCTCCAGCCCGCGCTCCTCCTCTTCGCCCCGCTGCTGTGGCTCACCGGCCGCCGCCCCACCGCCCGCGCCGCCGCCGCGACCTTCGCCGGAGCCACCGTGCTGTCCTGGGCCGCCCTGCCGCGCGACTCGTGGACGTACTGGATCCACCACCTCGCCGGCACCGGCCTCGGCGGCTCCCCCGACGGCCTCGCCAACCAGTCCGTCCACGGCGCCCTGCTCCGCTTCGGCCTCAGCGGCCCCGGCGAGATCCTCCTCTACACGGCCCTCGCTGCCGCGATCACCTGGGCCGCGCTGCGCCGCGCCACCCGCTACGCCCGCGACGGCCAGCTGCTGCTCGCGGTCGCCGTCACCGGCTGCGCGGCCGTCGCCGTCTCCCCGACCGGCTGGCGCCACCAGCTGCTGTGGGTGCTGCTCGCGGTGGCGGGCAAGGTGGGGAAGCGGGCCGCCGACCGGCGGGTGTGGCCGGTCGCCGTCGTGCTGGCCATCACCCTGCCGAGCGCGGTTCTGCTGCCCAACCTGGCCGCGCTGGCCCCCGTACGGGACAACGTGCCGCTCCTCGCGGCCGTGGCGGCGGCCTGCGCCGTGCCGTTCCTGCCGCGCTCCTCCCCGTACTGGCGCGAGCCCGTCCCCACCCTCCACGGACACCCGGCCCCCGCCCGCTGGGCCCGGGTGCCGCTGCTGCCGTTCTGGCGGCGCGCGCTGTCGCGCCCCAGCCTGCCGCTGGAACTCCTGTTGATACGGGTCGGCTACTCGGTCTACTCGCACATCCGCGCCGCCGCCCCCGCCAGCCGCTCCCTCGCCGAACGCAACGGGAGCCGGATCCACGGCATCGAGCGGATCCTCGGCATCGACGTCGAGCGGGCCGTGAACCGGGCGGTGGTCGACGCGCCGTGGCTGGAGGCGTTCTTCAACTTCTACTACTCCTCCTTCCACTTCGTGGTGCCCCTCGGGATCCTGGCCGTCCTCTACCGGCGCCGCCCCGGCGACTACCGCTGGGCGCGGGCCTCGCTGGGCCTGGCGACCGCCCTCGCGCTGGCCGGGTTCTGGCTGTTCCCGCTCGCTCCGCCGCGGCTGATGCCCGGACTCGGCTTCGTCGACACCGTGCACGGGGCGCAGGACCTGGCGAACCCCTCGTACGGGGCGATGACCGCGATCTCCAACCAGTACGCGGCGATGCCCTCGCTGCACTTCGGCTGGTCGCTGTGGTGCGGGATCGTGGTCGTCGTCCTGGCGCCGAAGGGCTGGCAGAAGCTGCTTGGCGCGCTGCACCCGCTGATCACGGTGTGCGCGATCGTGGCCACCGCCAACCACTGGGTGCTGGACGCGGTGGGCGGCGCGGCCGTCGTCGGGGCGGGCTTCGGGCTGGTCCACGTGCTGTCCGGGCCGCGCGGGGTACGGGTCGTGCTGCCCGTGCAGCGCAGGGCGGCCGGGGAGCCGGACCTGCTCGCCTCCGCCCAGCGGTAGGACACGGCGGTAGGACACGGCGGTAGGACACAGGGGTAGGACACAGCGGTAGCGCGCAGCGGTAGGACGCGGGGTCAGGAGGCGGCGGCCGGAGGGATGTTCTGGTTGAGGCGGAAGAGGTTGCCGGGGTCGTAGTGGCGCTTCAGTTCCCGCAGCCGCCGGTACTTGGCCTCCCCGTAGGCCTGCGCGACCCGGTCCTCGCCCTCCTCCATCAGGAAGTTGGAGTAGACGCCGGTCTGGTAGGGGGCGAGCGCCGACCACAGGCCGCGCGCCCACTCCCGTTCCGCCTCGAAGCCCTCGGGGCCCTCCGTCGTCCCGTTGATGTTGAAGGTGTGCCCGGAGGAGCGCCCGCCGAAGGCCGTCTCGTCGTCCCCGACCCGCCGGATCGCCCCGCCGAGCTGGAAGATCGGGAAGGCGGTGAGCGGTGACACGATCCGGGCCGCGTGTTCGGCGGTGCGGTCGATGACCCCGTCGTCCAGCCGGTCCACGTCGCAGGACTTGAAGTAGTACCAGCGCCCGCGCGGGAAGGACGGGTCGAACATCGCCTGATGGGCGGTGAACGGCTTCGGCACGCACAGGTCCAGCAGCGGCGGCGGCCCCGCCTCGCGCAGCGGCCGCAGCACCCGCTCGCCGTCCTCGACCGGCCCGGCGTAGCAGCACACCACCATCACCACCGGCCGCCCGTGCAGCTCCTGCGGCATGAACGGCACCGGCGGCACCCGGCGGTGGACGACCGCGGTGGTCAGCTCGTCCGGCACGTCGGTGATCCAGTCCCGGTACAGGCGCAGCAGCCGCGGTGACTCCTCCATCGGCCACAGGACCGGGCCCGCGAGGACCACCGGACCCACCGGGTTGAGGCGGAACTCGAACTCCGTCACGATCCCGAAGTTCCCGCCTCCGCCGCGGATCCCCCAGAAGAGTTCGGCGTTCTCCTTCTCGCTCGCCGTCAGGAACGACCCGTCGGCCGTGACCATGTCCACCGACAGCAGCTGGTCGACCGTCAGCCCGTACTTGCGCATCAGCCAGCCGATCCCACCGCCGAGGGTGAGCCCCGCCAGCCCGGTGGTGGTGACGATCCCGGCCGGGACGGCCAGCCCGAAGGCCTGGGTCTCCCGGTCCAGCTCGCCGAGCCGCACCCCCGCCTGGGCGCGGACGGTCCGGGCCTCGGGGTCCACGCGGATGCCGCGCATCGCGGAGAGGTCGAGGACGAGGCCGTCGTCACACACCGAGTGGCCGGGGAAGCTGTGGCCGCCGGAGCGGACCGCCAGCGGCAGCCCCTCGTCGGCGGCGAACCGTACGGTGTCCATCACGTCGGCGACGCCCGCGCAGCAGGCGACGAGGGCGGGGCGCCGGTCGACCGAGCCGTTCCAGACCCGCCGGTCCTCGTCGTACGTGGGGTCCCCGGGCCGCACCAGCCGTCCCCGGAAGCCGGGGCCCGGCGCAGCCGTGACCGTGGTCATGGCCCCAGTCTGGCACCGGGCCGCGGGGCCCGCACGCCCGAACGGGTGACCCCGCTCAGCCCCCGGCCCCCGCCCGTCGGCGCAGCAGCGCGCGCAGCGGGCCGGGGCTCTCGTACCCCACCCGGCGGGCGACCGCGGCGAGCGGCAGGCCGGAGGTGCGCAGCAGGTGCTCGGCCTGCTCGACGCGCAGGTCCTGGACCAGGCGGATGGGGGAGCGGCCGAGGGTGCGGGCCGTCGTGCGCTGGAGGGTGCGTTCGCTGACGCCGAGGTCGCGGGCGGCGTCGGCGATGGACAGGGGCTCGGCGATCCGGGCCCTCGCCCACTCCTCGAAGGCGGCGACCAGCGGTTCGTGGCGGGCCATGGCGCTGGGGATCACGTACGCGGCCTGCGAGGCCCGGTCGTCCACCACGAGGTAGCGCCGGACCAGGCCGGCCAGGGCGGGGCTGCGCGCGGCGACGACGGACAGGGCCAGGTCGAGGTGGCTGAACGCGGCTCCGGCGGTGGTGACCCCGTCCGAGGTGGTGACCATCCGGGTCTCCTCCACCGTCACCCGGCGGTAGCGCTCCCGGAACACCGGTGCCAGCCACCAACTGGTCGTCGCCCGCAGCCCGTCGAGCACGCCCGACTCGGCCAGCAGGAACGTCCCGGTGCAGGAGGAGGCGAGCGGGGTGCGCCGCTCGCGGGCCTGCGCCAGCAGCCGGCGGGCGGTGCGGTGGGCGGGGGAGGCCACCGTCTCCAGCAGGGCGTCGGGCCGGCGCTCCATCAGGGCGGGCAGGACGAGGAGGTCCGCGTCCTCGGCGCGGGCGGCGGGCTCGGTGTCGATGCGGTGGCCGAGTCCGGTGCGCACGCGCCGGCGCACGCCGACGGTGTGGATCGCGAAGGCCGGGGGAGCGGCCCCGGAGAGCTGTCCGCGCAGGGCGTTGGCGGTGTGGAGCACGTCCAGGACGGCGGAGATCCCGGAGTCGAACACCCCGTCGAGGGCCAGTACGGCGACTTTCACCTGCCCAGCGTAGCGGCCGGGCGGCTGTCGGAATCCGACCGGAAGGTGCCGGATCCGACACTCCCGTCCGCACGGGAGGCGGCCTAGGGTCGTTGCCATGACCACGTACGAGACCGCCGCCCCCGCCTCCGCCCCCGCAGCCCCCGCCGCCCCCGCGTCCTCCCTGCGCACCCGCACCCACAGCTGGGAGCCGCAGCCGGCCTCCGTCCCGGGGCTCGCGGACATGAGCGGCCTGGAGATCCTGCGGGCGGCCCTGAAGGGGACCCTGCCCGCCGCCTCGATGACGAGCACCCTGGGCTTCCGCCTCACCGAGGTCGGCGAGGGCTTCGCCGTCTTCGAGGGGGACCCCGGCGACCACCTGCTCAACCCGATGGGCACCGTCCACGGGGGCTTCCTCGCCACCCTGCTGGACTCCGCCCTCGGCTCGGCCGTCATGACCCGGCTCCCGGCCGGTACCGCCTACACCACCGTCCAGTTGGGCGTGCACATGATCCGCCCCGTCCTCGCGGACACCCCCACCCTGCGCTGCGAGGGCACGGCCCTGCACGTCGGGCGCACCACGGCCACGGCCGAGGCCAGGATCACCGGCACGCACGACGGCAAGCTCTACGCCCACGCCACGACGACCTGCGCGGTCCTGCGCACGCCCTGACGGCCCGTACGGTCGTACCGCGTCGTACCGTTGTACCGCGTCGTACCGCGTCGTACCGCGTCGTACCGTCGTACGGCCGAAGGGGCGCCGGGGCCCGACGGCCCCGGCGCCCCTTCGGTGGATCGCCGCGTCCTGTAAGGATCGGCCCACTTCCGCGGTCGCGCCACTCGGGCGGCCGACCGGCGGGCCGGTCCAGCGGACGGCAGGGGCCGGGGCGTGGGGGTGGCGGCCCCTGCCGCCCTGGGTCACGGGTCAACCGGCGTTGACCCGGAGCTCCTTGATGCCGTTGAGCCAGGCCGCCCGCAGCCGGCGCGGGCCGCCGCCCTCGGGGGCGAGCCGCAGGTCGGGCAGGGTGTCGGCGAGGGCGTTGAAGATCAGGTCGATCTCCATGACGGCCAGGGACTTGCCGAGGCAGAAGTGCGGGCCCCCGCCGCCGAAGCCGAGGTGCGGGTTCGGGTCGCGGGTGATGTCGAAGACCTCCGGCTCCGAGAAGACCTCGGGGTCGTGGTTGGCGGAGGAGTAGAACATCCCCACCCGGTCGCCCGCCTTGATCTTCTGCCCGCCCAGCTCGGTGTCCTGGGTGGCGGTGCGCTGGAAGGAGACCACGGGGGTGGCCCAGCGCACGATCTCCTCCGCGGCGGTCGAGGGCCGGGTCGCCTTGTACAGCTCCCACTGCTCGGGGTGGGTGAGGAAGGCGTGCATGCCGTGGCTGATGGCGTTGCGCGTGGTCTCGTTGCCCGCGACCGCCAGCAGCAGCACGAAGAAGCCGAACTCGTCCGAGCGCAGGTTGCCCTCGCCCTCCGCCGCCACCAACTGCGTCACGATGTCCTTGGCCGGGCACTCCTTGCGCTCGGCGGCCAGGTTCATGGCGTACCCGATGAGCTCGACGGCCGCGTTGGCGCCGACCTCCTCGGTGATGGCGTACTCCGGGTCGTCGTAGGCGACCATCTTGTTGGACCAGTCGAAGATCTTGGACCGGTCCCGCTGGGGTACGCCGATCAGCTCGGCGATGGCCTGGAGCGGGAGTTCGCAGGCGACCTGGGTGACGAAGTCGAAGCTGCCGTCCCCCGAGGCCGCCCGCGCCTCCTCGACGATCTTCCGCGCCCGGTCGCGCAGGGCCTGTTCCAGGCCGCGGATGGCGCGCGGGGTGAAGCCGCGCTGCACGATCTGCCGTACGCGGGTGTGCTCCGGCGGGTCCATGTTCAGCATGATCAGCCGCTGGGCCTCGATCTGCTCGCGCTGGACGTGCGCGTTGAAGCGGATGATCGCCGTGTTGGTGGTCGAGGAGAACAGCTCCGGGTGCGTGGAGACGTACTTGACGTCCGCGTGCCGGGTGACGGCCCAGTAGCCCTCGTCGTCGAACCCGGTGATCCCGCGCGGCTGGGCGCACCACCACACGGGAGCGGTCTGCCGGAGCCGCGCGAACTCCGGCAGCGGGACCCGTTCCTGGAGGAGGTCGGGGTCGGTGGCGTCGAAGCCTTCGGGCAGCACGGGACAGGACATCGGGCGACTCCAAGGTCTGACGAGGGTCTGACGGCCCATCAGAAGTTGGCTCGAAGGTAGTAACGAGTTCTAGAAGTGACAAGGGCCTCCGCGTCAACTCTTGAGTGTGGAATCCGTGGAGGGCGCGTGCAAGACCCTTGCGTGCCGGGGGTCCAGGTCATAAGACTGCGGTAGATAACTAGAACGCGTACTAGTTCGAGCAGGGCGGCAGCCGGACGGCCCGCCACGCCGGCGCTGTGCAGAGTGTGCAGGAGAGGACGAGCTCATGGCCGCGGAACCCGTCATCGTCGAAGCCGTACGCACGCCCATCGGGAAACGCGGGGGCGCCCTGGCCAACCTCCATCCCGCCTACCTGCTCGGCGAGACCTACCGCGAACTCCTCGCCCGTACCGGAATCCAGCCCGACTGCGTCGAACAGATCGTCGGCGGCACCGTCACCCACGCCGGCGAGCAGTCCATGAACCCCGCCCGCAACGCCTGGCTCGCCATGGGCCTCCCCTACGAGACCGCCGCCACCACCGTCGACTGCCAGTGCGGCAGCTCCCAGCAGGCCAACCACATGGTCGCCAACATGGTCTCCGGCGGGGTCATCGACATCGGCATCGCCTGCGGCGTCGAGGCCATGAGCCGCGTCCCGCTCGGCTCCGGCTCCAAGCACGGGCCGGGCAAGCCCTTCCCGGACGAGTGGAACGTCGACCTCCCCAACCAGTTCGAGGCCGCCGAGCGCATCGCCCGGCACCGCGGCCTGACCCGCGAGGACGTCGACCGCCTCGGCGTCCTCTCCCAGGAGCGGGCCGCCACCGCCTGGGCCGAGGAGCGCTTCAAGCGCGAGACCTTCGCCGTCCAGGTCCCGACCACGGAGGAGGAACAGGCCGCGGGGCAGGGCATGTGGCGGCTGGTCGACCGGGACGAGGGCCTGCGCGACACCAGCATGGAGGGCCTGGCCCGGCTCAAGCCGGTCATGCCGACGGCCGTGCACACCGCCGGGAACTCCTCCCAGATATCCGACGGCGCCGCCGCCGTGATGTGGGCCTCGCGCAAGATGGCCCGCGCGCTCAAGCTCAGGCCGCGCGCCCGGATCGTCGCCCAGGCCCTGGTCGGCGCCGACCCGCACTTCCACCTGGACGGGCCCATCGACGCGACGCGGGCGGTCCTGGGCAAGGCCGGGATGTCCCTCAGGGACATCGACCTCGTGGAGATCAACGAGGCCTTCGCCTCCGTCGTCCTCAGCTGGGCCCAGGTCTTCGGACAGGACCTGGAGAAGGTCAACGTCAACGGCGGGGCCATCGCCCTCGGCCACCCCGTCGGCGCCACCGGCGCCCGGCTGATCACCACCGCGCTGCACGAGCTGGAACGGCGCGACAAGGAGTTCGCGCTGATCACCATGTGCGCGGGGGGCGCGCTGGCCACCGGCACCATCATCCAGCGCCTCTGAGCTCGCGGGCGGGCGCGCCCGCGCGCCCGCGCGCCCGAGCCGCCCGAGCACGCGCCGGGAGGCGCCCACCGAACCCGTGGGATGGGATGCGAGAGGCCCCGGTGGCCGGACCTGGGGAGGCCGGCCACCGGGGCCCTCGTGTGTCTGCCGTGCTGCTGCCGCCGGCTTAGTACCAGTGGTTGTTCTGCCAGAAGTTCCAGGCGCCGACGGGGCTGCC